>NZ_JBFUCJ010000006.1:0-103458 GCF_056405295.1 Variovorax sp. P1_H2
GGCGTCGCGCCAGCTGCGCTCGACCTCGATGGCCGCGGCATCGAGCTCGCGCGGGTTGACGATCATCGACGAGCCGCCGCGCGCGGTCCGGCCCTCGACGCGCAAGCCCGCGGGCGCCTCGGCGGCCGCGATCTCGACCATCATGGCCGTCGTGCCCGTCGACGAGTTCGGATTGATGAGCAGGATCTGTCGTTRCATTTCGGCGCGGGAGTGGAGGGGTCAGTTCGCCTGCGCTGTCGCGGCGGCGTGGGCGCCGTTCACGGGCGGCGGGGCCTCGCCGGGCAGCGGCAGCGCGTCGGGCGACCGGTCATAGGTTTCGGGCACGCTCTGGACGCTGACCACGAAGATGGCGTACATCGCGGCGGCCAGGCCGAACACGCCGACCAGGCCGAAGGCAGCAGCGCCGGCGCCATCAGGCAGGCGAACAGCCAGCGCCAGGCGTTGTCGCCCGGAAAGAGCCAGAACACCAGCAGGCCGAATTGACGAGGCCGAGCGCCGTGCCGCGGAACTTGGTGGAGCAGAACTCCGACAGCATCGTGACCGCGATCGCGATCTCGCCGCCGAGGCCGAAGCCGACGATCGCGCGGCCGATGGCCATCACGGCGAGGTTCGGCGCCATCGCGCAGACACCGGCGCCGAGCGTGAACAGCAGCAGGTCGATGGTCAGCATCACGCGGGGGCCGAAGCGGTCGGCGATGTAGCCCGAGATGATGCGGCCCAGCGCCGCGCAGGCGAAGGTGACGGTGTTGAGCAGCCCGATGTCGGAAGCCGTGAGCCCCCACTGCGCTTTCAGCATCGGGCCGACGATGCCGACCGCGTTCTGCTCGAAGCTGTCGAACAGGCAGCCGATGAGGATCAGGAAGATGATCGTGTGATGCGAGCGCGTGACGCCGATCTGGTCGAGCGCGCGGTCGAGTTCGGCGACCCGGGGAGAGTCGGTCGCGGAAGAAAGTACAGGTCCACCAGCCATTTGAAACTCCTTGATGAAGGAAGTGCGTGCTCGGCGCTGCTCGGGTCTAAAAGGAGAATGAAGTCTGCCCGGGGATCCATCACTAAGTGCCTGCTGCACATGGTTTTTTTGGTCGCGCCTAGGGCCTCCAATCTATCCAGAAACGCCTGCCTTGCCTTCGATTGTTCAACGAGGTAAGCAGAGCATTGACGCAAACGTGACCCCCCGTGGCCACTAGCATCAACGTTCAGATACGACTCGACGAGCTGCAGCTTCAGTTCGGTGAGGTGCCGGCGCTCGGTGGTCCAGTGCTCTTTCCTTGGGCACCCGACAAGCCTGTGCCAATTCACACCGCCCGATCTGTCCACCCACAGGAGGGCAGTCCACCAAATCGAACACGAAGATGACATCGGCTCCATCGCCGACGGTGAATTCCGGCACGACGCGCTCCATTACGACGGATTGGTCCCATCGCGCGAGCATGGATCTATCGTCTATTTGGATATTAACCATCTAAAAAAACAGGCTTTTCCGATGGATAGAGGCCCCCTACTCTTCGGACATGCAGATCGCCGACGTTGGCGCACTGCTGGCAACGACCCCAAGCCCTTATGTCAAGAAGAGAGTCAACTATGAGCACAGTCATCCGTTTCCATGCCTACGGCGGCCCCGAAGTCCTGCAGGTGGAAGAGCGCACCGTCGGCGCGCCGGGCTCCGGCCAGGTGCGCCTGCGTCACGACGCCATCGGCGTCAATTTCATCGACACGATCTTTCGCCAGGGCATCTACCCGGTGGCGTTACCGTCGGTCCCGGGCGTCGAAGGCGCCGGTGTGGTCGAAGCCGTCGGCCCCGGCGTCGAGGCCTTCGCGGTGGGCGACCGCGTGGCCTATTTCCTGGCACCGGGCAGCTATGCCGTCGACCGGCTGATCGCGGCAGAGGCGCTGGTGCCGCTGCCCGACGACGTCTCGACCGAACAGGCGGCCGCTGTGCTGACCAAGGGCCTGACCGCCTGGGCCGCGCTGAACGGGTTCCACCGGCTGCAGGCCGGCGAGACGATCCTGGTGCAAGGCGCGTCCAGCAGCGTCGGCTTGCTGCTCGTGCGATGGGCCAAGGCCCGGGGCGCCACGGTCATCGGCACCGCAGGCGCGGGCAAGCGCGGCGCCCTGCGCGCCGACGTGCACCACGCCCTGGTCTCCAGCGACGCCGATCTCGCGGCGCAGATCCGCGAGATCGCACCGCAAGGCGTCGACGTCGTCTACGAGTTCGTCGGCAAGGCCACCTTCTCGGCCTCGCAAGCGAGCGTTCGCGACGGCGGAACGATCGTCAACATCGGTGCGGCCTCCGGCGCACCCGAGATCGACGCACCGTCGCTCGCGGCCCGGGGCGTGAAGGTGCTCGGCGGCCCGATGGCGCAGCATCTGCAGGGCGATGCGCGCGCACAGGCGACGCACGCGGTATTCGATGCGCTGCGTGCCGGTGTCTTCGGTCAGATCGATATCACGCGCTATCCGCTGTCGGCCGCGGTCACCGCGCATGCCGACATCGCGGCCCGCAGCCGCTCGGGGTCGGCCATTCTGGTGCCGTAACCCGCCACGCTGCGACGCTTTCCACGCCCTGTCCGGCCGCGATCGAACGATGCGTCTGGAAGAACGATCCTCCGCAGAGAAGCGCTCGACGAGCGCGTGCCCGGCGAATTGCTCGCCAGTAGCAAAGGCCGGCTCTGGAAAGACCTGCTGGTGCAGATCTTCCTTCGCCGCCCGATGCAGGAAAGCTTGATCATCCCCGCGGTGCCCGAACCGCTGATCGTGTGGGTGCTATCGGGCAGCGCGGTCGTCGAGGAACGCCCGCTCGAGAGGCCATGGATGGCCAACCCGGTGCGCGCTGGCGATTTCTTCCTGACTCATTCCCACCGTCCACCGAGCGCACTGATGGTGCAGGGCCTGGCACAGAGTCTGGCCGTGCACCCGGTGCGCGCCTACCCTGATGCCGACAGTCGCTCACAGGCGCCGCACGGGGGGTTGCCCGCATTCAAGCTCCATCGCATCGTCGCCATGCTCGAAGCGCGCCAGCCTGAGGACGCACCACCTCTCGGACCCAACGATTGCGCTGTCTCGCAGGAGGTCGAAATCTTCGAACACGACATTCAACGAAATCGAAAAGCGGCCCGATGGCATTTGCAGGATGCCCGAGCACTCGCGTACCCTCGCGGGACCATGATCCTCCCCCGCCTCCTGGCAGGCATCCCGAGCCTCATTGCGCGCCATCTCGCGGCTCGCCGGACATGGCTGTTGGGGTTGCTCCTGCTGGCCGTGGCCGGATGCGCCCAACTTCCTCCGCACGCGCAGCGTCCGTTGTCGCTGGCCATCCAGGACGACGGAGGCATCGCCCTCGGGCGCATCACCCGCGCCGCCAGCCCCGACCCGGAGCTCAGCGGCTTTCGCCTTCTCCCGATGCCGGCCTTCGCGCTGGAGGCGAGGCTGGAACTCGTGCGGCGCGCCGAGCGTTCGATCGACGTGCAGTACTACCTCATCCAGAACGACCAGATCGGTCGGATCCTGCTGCGCGCTCTGCGGGATGCGGCGCAGCGAGGCGTGCACGTGCGCATCCTCGTCGACGACCTCTACACGGCGAGCACCGATGCCATGTTGCGCGCACTCGCTGCTCATCCCGGCGTCGAGGTCCGGCTGTTCAACCCGTTTCCCGCGGGGCGCGCGAGCCTGCCGACCCGGTTCGCGGCGGCGATCCTGGACTTCGACCGGCTCACGCGCCGCATGCACAACAAGCTGTTCGTCGTCGACAACGCGATGGCGGTGGCTGGTGGCCGCAACATGGCGAACGAGTATTTCGTCGGCGACAACGTCGCGAACTTCATCGACATCGACGTCCTGATCGCGGGTCCGCTGGTGCGTCAGCTGTCGTCGCTGTTCGACATGTACTGGAACAGCCCCTTCGTTTACCCCATCGAAGCCTTGGTGCCGGCCCATGCATCGGACGACGCCTTGCGGGCCGGCTTCGAGTCGATGGTCTCCTCCACACCACGCCCCGCACCGCCCGACTCCAGAGACCTGCTCGGCTACAACCCGCTGGGCCGCGACATGGCCGAAGCGCCGCAGGCCCTCGATCTCGTCTGGGCGCAGGCCGAAGCCTATACCGATCCGCCGGGCAAGGTGCGGTCGTCCACCCGGGCGGGAGAACCGCTCCCGGAAAGCGCGAACGCGACGGTTCTGTATCGCGCCCGAACCCTGGTGCGCGCCGCGCAGCAGGAAGTCATCGAAACCACGCCTTACCTGATACCTGGAAAGGAAGGCATGGAATCGATGCGCCGCTTGCGCGCACGCGGCGTGCGCTTCGCCATCGTGACGAACTCGCTGGCCACCAACGACGAGACCCTGGTCCACGCCGGCTACACCCGCTACCGCACGGACATGCTGCGCCTGGGCGTCGAACTCCATGAGCTGAGTCCGACCCGTTCCATCGAGAGCGAGCGCTTCGGCATCCACGGCTCGCCCAGCGGCCGCCTGCATGCCAAGTCCGCGGTGATCGACCGGCGGACGGTGTTCCTCGGTTCGCTGAACTTCGATCCCCGCTCCGATGCCGAAAACACGGAGCTGGGCATTTTCATCTTCAGCCCCGTCATCGCGCGTCAGGTCTACAGCCTGATCGGTTACCTGCAGCAGGAGGGAGCCTACAGACTCCGGCTGAACGCGTCGGACCAGAGCACCGAGTGGGTCAGCCCGCACGGGGACGACACGCATGAGACCATCCTTCGCGACGAGCCGGAGACGAACTTCTGGCTGCGCTGGCAACTCAAGCTCTTCGCACCGTTCGTCCCCGAGGGTCTCCTGTGAACGGCTCGTCAGCCCCGATGCGTGTTGTCGACGATCGGAGAGCGCACGGCGCACACGCCATGCACGTTCACTTCGACGACCGACCCTGGCTTGGCATAGCGCCGGGGCTTGCGGCCGAACCCCACGCCCGCGGGCGTGCCGCTCGCGATCACGTCGCCGGGACGCAAGGTGATGGTCTTGCTGATGTGTTCGATGACCTGGCCGAACGAGAACACCATGTCTGCCGTCGTGCCGTCCTGCATGACTTCCCCGTCCAGCGTGGTGGTCAAGCGCAGATTGCCGGCGTCGACTGCATCGTCCGTCACGATGAACGAACCGATGACGCCGCTGTTGTCGAGGTTCTTTCCGAGCCCCCACTGGCCCGTGCTCAACGTCATCGCCTCCAGCTGGGACGCACGCCCGCTGAGGTCGTTGAACACGGTGTAGCCCAGCAGCCCCTCGAGGCCGCGCTGCGCGCTTGCGTCGACGATCGTGTCGCCGATGATCGCGGCCAGCTCGACCTCCCAGTCGATGCCGTCGGGCTCCGCCGACGGCACGGGAACCGGGATGCCGGACGGCACCAGCGTCGAGTACCAGCGCGCGAACAGGTTCGGAAAGCCCGGCGTCGGCAGGCCGCCTTCCTTGCCATGCTCCACGTAGTTGATCGCGACGCAGATCACCTTGGACGTCGGCGGAACGGGCACGGCCAGGGTCAAGCCGGCCAGCGGCATCTTCCCCTTGCGAAGCTGTTCGGCCTTGGCACGCCAGCCCCGCACGTCCGAATAGAACGACTCCAGCGATGTCAACGGGGCGACGGTGTCTTCGAAGACCACGCCCATCTGGGTGGGCGCGTGGTCGCCATCGGCGGCGGATCGGTAGGCCATCAGTTTCATAGGTCAATCTCCAGTGGGTTGGGAATGGGAAATGCACGAAATGAACGACAGCAGCGCGCCCGCATGCGCTGCCGTAAAGTAACCGCGGCGGTCGTCCCGCGAATCACGATGTCGGAGACAGGCGGAAGATGATGGATCTGAGAAGCGTCGACCTTCACCTGCTGGCGTGCTTCGACGCGCTGATGGCCGAGGGCTCCGTCACGCACGCCGCGGTGCGGATGAACCTGAGCCAGCCGGCCATGTCGAATGCGCTGGCCCGGCTGCGCGACATCTTTCACGACCAGTTGCTGGTGCGAACGGCGCGCGGGATGGTTCCCACGCCCCGCGCCATCGAGCTGCATGTGCTGGTGCGCGGCACCTTGCAGGCTTTCACGAGCCTGATGTCGGACGGCAGCGATTTCGATGCCTTCGCGTCCACATCCCGCATCGCCGTGGCGGTCAGCGACTACACAAGTTCGCTGCTGGTGCCGCACCTGCTGCCGCTGATGCGCCAGGAGGCACCCGGCATGGAGGTCACGCTCGTCTCTCCCGACCAGAGCCGGGTGCGCGAGAGCCTCGAAAGCGGCGAGGTCGATCTGATGATCGGCTATCTGGTCGACCTGCCCGAAGGGCTGCGCGCAGTGGAGCTGTACCGCGATGCCTTCGCCTGCCTCGTGGCCGCCAACCACCCGATCGCCCAGGGCGCGATGGACCTCGCCACCTACAGCGCCGCGGCGCATGTGCAGCGCGGCACACCGACGACCAACCCGTTCACGCTCGAGGTGATGGTCGACCGCGCCCTCGAAGAGCAAGGCCTGCGCCGGCGCGTGGTGCTGCGCACCCAGACGGCCTTCGGCCTCGCGCAAGCCGTCGCCTGCAGCGACCTGGTGGGCACCATGGCCCGCACCGGGGCGCGGCACTGCGCGAACATCTTCGGCCTCCAGGTGCTCGACCTGCCCTTCCCCGTCGTGACGCCGACCATCTCGATGGTGTGGCACGAGCGCACACACCGCCAAGCCCCCATGCGCTGGTTCCGCGAGGCGGTGCGGCGATGCGGTGCCTGGGACGCGCACGTCGCCTGAAGCCGTTCGCGCCACGGCCTTCATGCCTCGCGCCCGGCCGGCGCCAGGCCGAGTTCCTGCAGCAGCGCCGCGCGGTCGGCATCGAGGTGCGGTGCGGGCGTGTGCTTCGCCGGCGGTTCGCCGGCGAAACGGATCGGGTTGCCCGCGACCTTGATCTGCCGCCCCCCGCCCAGCGGCAGGGTCACGAGCATGTCGCGCGCCGCCACCTGCGGGTCGCCCATCACGTCTTTCACGTCATTGAGCGAGCCGCACGGAATGCCGAGTGCGCGCAGGTGCGCGAGCCAGTGCGCGACCGGCCGCCGTGCGAGGGCTGCATCGATCAGGTCCTTGAGCGCCGCATGGTGCTCGCAACGGTCGGCATTGGTCGCAAAGCGAGGATCGTCGCGCAGATGGGCCGTGTCGAGGGCGTCGCACAGCTGGAGGAACATCCCGTCGTTGCCCGCCGCCACGACCATCTGGCCGTCTTGCGCCTGGAACAGCCCGAAGGGCGTGATCGACGGATGGCGCGACCCGATCGCCGAAGGCGTCCTGCCATCGACCTGCAAGCGGGCCAGCGCGTTTTCCAGCAGGGCCACCTGGCAGTCGAGCATGCCGATGTCCACGTGCTTGCCGACACCGGTACGCATCCGCTCGACGATCGCCGCCTGGACGCCGATCGCGGCGAACATGCCCGCGGCCAGATCGCCGATGGAGACGCCCACCCGCGTCGGTGCCCCGCCCTCCTCGCCGGTCAGGCTGAGAATCCCGCCCATCGCCTGGACCACCATGTCGTAGGCCGGCAAGTCGCGGTACGGCCCCGTTTGACCGAACCCCGAGATCGACGCCAGGACGAGGCGCGGGTGCCTGCGATGCAGCAGCGCCCAGGGGTAGCCGAGCTTCGCGAGCGTTCCTGGCGTGAAGTTCTCCACCAGGATGTCCGCGCCGGCGAGCAGGCGGTCGAAGATGGCGCTGTCCTGCGGGTGCTTCAGGTCGAGCGCGATCGATTCCTTGTTGCGGTTGATCGAGAAGAAGTAGGCCGAAACGGCTTCGTCGCCTGCTTGCACGAAGGGGCCGATGTGCCGCGCGTCGTCGCCCTTGTCCGGCAGCTCGACCTTGATCACGCGCGCGCCGAGATCGGCCAGGATCATGGTGCAGTAGGGCCCCGCGAGCACGCGCGTGAGGTCGACGATGACGAGGCCGCTCAGGGGACCGGCGTCTCTGGGTTGAAGTGTCACGGTCATCCCCTCACGCGCGTCTCTGGGCCATCGCATGGGCGACACGCTGCGCGATCGCCTCGCCGTCGACCGCGTCGACCAGCGTGCGGTGCGCCCGCTGCGCGTCCTCCTCGCTCCACCGCGACGGGGTGGCATTCAGCACGGCCTTCATCGCGGACAGCGCCTCGCCCGGCATGGCCGCCAGCAGTTCAGCAAGCGCGTGGACCCGAGCCTCGAACGCGTCGGCCGCCACGAGCTCCGTCACGAAGCCCGTGGCCAGCATCGCCTCGGCGTCGAGCGTCGTCGCGGTCAGCACCAGCCGCTTGGCCTGGGTCAGGCCCAGCCGCGTCGCGAAGCGGCGCAGTGCGCTCGCATACAGCGGCAGGCCGAAGCGCGCGGCGGGCATGGTCATCCCGGTACGCTCCGAACCGATGCGCAGATCGCACGCCAGCGCGAGGTCGGTGGCCCCGCCGATGACCGGGCCGTTGAGCGCGGCCAGCGTGACGAGGCGCGTGGACTCGATCCGATTCGCGGCGCGCTCGAAATCTGCCTGGAGCGCATCCGCGGACGTCCCGCCGCGCGCGCGCTCCAGCAAGGAAGGCAGATCGAAGCCGGCGCTGAAGTAACGCCCCCGCCCCGTGATCACCAGCGCGTGCGCCTCGGGCCGCGCCTCTGCCAGATCGAGGCAGCGGTGCAGCGCCTCCAGTTCCTGCGGCCGCAGGCTGTTGGCACGGTCGGGGCGCGCGAATTCGATGCGTGCCACCTGCCGCAAGGGAAAGCTCAGCTGAACGGTTTCGGTTGACACGCGATTCACTCCAGGTTCACGATCACGGTCTTCTTGTGCGTGAAGTGGTCCAACATCGACTCGAGCGACAGCTCCTTGCCCATGCCCGACTGCTTGATGCCGCCGTACGAAATGTTCGGACCCGCCACCTGGTTCTGGTTGATCTGCACCAGCCCGGCCTCCAGCCGCTGTGCGGCGGAGAGCGCGGTCTTGAGGTCCTTCGTCCAGACGGTGGCGGCCAGCCCGTAGTCGCTGTCGTTGGCGATCGCGATCGCCTCGTCCAGCGTGTCGAAACGCAGGACACAGGTGACGGGGCCGAAGATCTCCTCCCGCGCAAGCCGGCTCTTGTTGGTCAGGCCCGTGAAGATCACCGGCTGCAGGAAGAACCCCTCAGCCAGGGCGGGATCGGCGGGCAACGTCGAGCACCGGATCGCCTTGGCGCCCTGCTGCGCCTGGCCGAGCTCGACGTAGTACTTGACCTTCTCGAACTGCGGGCGCGAGACGATGGTGCCGATGTCGGTCGCCTCGTCGAGCGGGTCGCCCATGACCATGGTGTTGACCCGCTCCGACAGGCGCCGCACGAATTCATCGTGCACCTGGCTGTGCACCAGCATCCGGCTGGCCGCGGTGCAGCTCTGGCCCTGCCGCGTGAAGCGCATGCCAGCCACCGCGCCTTCGACGACCTGGGCGAGGTCGGCGTCGGGCATCACGATCATCGGGCTCTTGCCACCGAGTTCCAGCGTCGCCGGGATCAGTTTTTCGGCGGCGGCGTGCGCAATGATCCGCCCCGTCTCCACCGAACCCGTGAAGGTGATCTTGCGCACGGCCGGATGGATGGCCAGCGGACCACCGCAGGCAGGGCCGTCGCCCGACAGAATGTTCAGCACGCCAGGCGGCAGCACGCTGTTCAGGATCTGGATCACGCGCAGCGCGCCCAGCGGTGCCTCCTCGGCGGACTTCACGACCACCGCATTGCCCGCGATCAGCGCCGGCGCGATCTTGAACGCCATGATCAGCACCGGCACATTCCACGGAACGATCACCCCGACCACGCCGACAGGCTCGCGCGTCGTGTAGGTGAGCGCGGTGGGCTTGAGTGGAACCGTCTCGCCTTTGAGTTCGGGCGCAAGGCCGGCGAAGAAGTTCAGCGCATCGGCGGTAGCGTTGATTTCGGGCCGCGACTCCGTGCGCAAGGCCTTGCCGGTCTCCAGCGCCACGAGCCGCGCCACCTCCTCCGTGTGTGCCGTGAGCCGGCGCGCGGCCTCCGCGAGCAGCCGGCCGCGTTCGCGGGCCGGAAGCTTCGCCCACGCGACCTGGGCGCGCGCGGCCACCGCGACGGCGTGCTCGACGTCGTCGGAATCGCCATCCGCGGCATCGCCGATGTGCTTGCCCGTCGCGGGGCTCACGACTGGGAACGTCCGCTTCGAGACGGTGGGGATCAGCTGGCCGTCCACGAGGTTCAGGCCGGACAACTGGCGGGCGAGTGCGAACGGATCGTCTGTGACGTTGAGGGTGCCGGTGGTCAAGGAAGGTCTCCGTCTGGTGAGTGGATTCGAGGCCGCAATGGTCGGGACAGCGAAGCGCCCGCGCAATCCGGTTCGGCGAATGTGCCGATTGCCTGCGCGTGATAGTGGCGATGCCACAGCGCCGCTGATACGCACATTGACGGCGCTTTATTGCACTGGCGCCGCGCGGCGGATGGAATGGCGGCTTTCAACCCCACCCGGCCATGCCGACCTGGAGAGCAGATGACGCTGACAGTGGCGCAGATATTCACCGAGGCGCGATCGCAGAACGGCTATCTCGCCGAACGCGTGAGCGACGACACGCTCCACGCCCTCTACGAGACCTTGAAATGGGGTCCGACCTCGGCCAACTCGTCACCCGCGCGCTTCGCGTTCGTGCGGACCGAGGCCTCGCGGCAGCGCCTGATCGACTGCGTCAGTCCGGGCAACGCCGAGAAGGTCCGGCAGGCGCCGGTCAGCGTCATCGTCGGCATGGACATGCGGTTCTACGACGAACTGCCCGCACTCTTTCCGCACGCGGATGCCAGAAGCTGGTTCGTCAACCAGCCCGCCCTGGTGGAAAGCACGGCCTTTCGCAACTCCAGCCTGCAGGGGGCCTATCTCATCATTGCCGCGCGCGCGCTCGGCCTCGACTGCGGGCCGATGAGCGGGTTCGATGCGCAGAAGGTCGACGAGGCCTTCTGGCCCGGCTCGACGGTACGCACGAATTTCATCTGCACGCTCGGCAAGGGCGACCCGTCGAAGATTTTTCCGCGCAACCCACGCCTTCCTTTCGAGAAGGCTTGCGTGCTGCTGTAGCGCGTGCGAAAGCCTTCGTCCGCCCCCTTCTTCTTTGCATGCCGCACCCGGCATTTCTCATTTCTATTTCTGACAGATCCCAAGGAGACAAGATGATCCAGGTTTGTGGCGCCAATTACGTGGTCTTCGGTGTGAGCGATCCCCACAGGACGAGCGAATTCATGACGGACTTCGGTCTCGTCCCAGCGGGCCGGGAGGGCGACTCGGTCTTTCTCCGGGGCGCGCTCGCTGCGCCCTACGTCTATGTCGGCAACAAGTCGGACGCCCCCGGGCTCCAGGCCGTCGGAATGGCCCTGAAGACTGCGGACGACCTGGCCCTGGCGGCCAGGATCGAAGGCGCCTCGGCCATCCGCGACCTGGACCGCCCCGGCGGCGGCCAGGTGGTCGACGTCGTCCTGCCCGGCGGGATCCGACTCGAGCTCGTGCACGGCATCGCGGGCGCCGCGCCCCTGCCGATCCAGCCGCCGCTGGTGCTCAATGAAGGTGTGCGCAAGACACGCTTCAACGCGCCGCAGCGACCGCCGCGCGTTCCCGCCCAGATCCTGAAGCTCGGCCACGTCGTCCTCGGCGTGCCGAACCCCGTGGCGGCCAAGGACTGGGCTGTCAAGAACCTCGGCATGATCGTCTCCGATGCCCTGCTCGTTCCAGGTTCGAAGGACGAATACATGGCCTTCTTCATGCGCTGCGATCTGGGCAGCACGCCCGCCGATCACCACTGCCTTCTGGTCACGAAGTCGGACATGCCCGGCGTGCACCACGTCGCCTTCGAGGTCCAGGACATCGACACCGTCTTCATGGGACACGAATGGATGAAGACCACGCCGCACCGGCCGCACTGGGGCGTCGGTCGCCATGTGCTGGGCAGCCAGGTGTTCGACTACTGGTGGGACCCCGATGGCTTCCGGATGGAGCACTACGCCGACGGCGACCTCTTCGACAACCAGGTCCCGATGACCACGGTGGAGGCCACGCACGAGCAGTTGTGGGCGTGGGGACCGGAAGTGCCGGCCGCCTTCTTCCACCAGACGCGCGAACTCTGATCCGGCGGCACCTGCCGCGCAAAGCCGCGCGGCAGGCCGAGGCAGGAGCAATGCCGCCACGCGACGACCTAGCGGAACAGCAGGCCGATGGCGAAGACGATCCCGGCCGTCGCGAACGCTGTCAGAAGGCAAGGAAGAATGAAGAGCGCAACGCCGAGGTCTTCGTGATGCTTGTCGATGAAATTACAGAGCTTCATTTCGATCTCCTGAACAGGTGATTCAAGTTGCAGGTTAGGGATATTTCGTCTCGCGCAGAAGCCTGAATTTCTCGATCCGAGCCATCGATGCGACCGATGGGTGGCCGTTTGCTTCGAACGCGATCCGTGGGGTGGCATGAGAGACGACCCTCGTCGTGACCCACGAAAAAAAAGGCCCGCTCCATCGCTGGGGCGAGCCTCCCGTTCGTGCCGGCTCAGCGGGTGGCCAGCGAATGACGGGGCACTTGCTTGCGGTTGTCGATGCTGAAGGCGCCGGCGCCGAAGGCCACGACCTGGATCAGGCCACCGGCCATCGCGAGGTTCTTGAGGAAGTGGAACAGCTGGTTCTGGTCGCCGAGCGCGTGATGGAAGATGAGTGCGGAGGCAATCGAGAAGACGGCGAGCCCGAGCGCGACGGCCCGGGTGCGGTAGCCCGCCAGCAGCAGCAAGCCGCCACCCAGTTCGATGGCAATGGCCGCCAGGTAGCCCAGCAGCGGCGCGGGCAGGCCGACGGACGCGATGTAGCCCTGGGTCGCCTCGGGCGCCGCGATCTTGCCAAGGCTGCTGACGATGAAGATCGTGGCCAGGAGGATGCGTCCGACGAAAGGCAGGACGGTGGTTTGGGTGGTGTTGTTCGTGGTCATGATGAATTTCCTAAGTAAGGTTGGTTGAAAGCACTGGGGTTGAAGACGCTGAAAATCAAACGGGGAGTCAACGGATGCGTCCGTCCGAACGAAGCTGCCGTCCGATTCGGGCGATTTCCGCCTCTCCTCGTTGAAGCGCCTCGGGCGAGGTGTGAACGGAGTAGTAGCCCAGCACGAGGTCGTGCGGGTGCTTCACGGCCGACCCGACAATGAAGTCGGTGTCGCCTTCGGCGGTGAAATCGATGGCGTCGCCTGATTCGTCGAACACCGCGAGCTCCCCCTGGAGGCGGTCGACGGCCACGAGGAGCCCCCCGCGGTGAACGTGGGTCCACGCCACGTCGTGTCCCGCGGGCGGCTGGTAGCGCCAGCGCTCGCCCGCGGCCAGCCGCACGTGCAGCAAGTTCATGCCTTCCGGTGCAGCCACGCGGCTGTGCGCGCCGTCATGGCGCCCCAGCACGACCCGGGCGGGACCTGCCTGCGGCACGGCCTCGGCGGGCAGGTACTGGCTTTGCGCCATGCGGTTCTCCAGGCTGCGCGGCAAAGCGACCCACACCTGGTAGCCCTGGAAGCGTTCGAACCCGCTCGGGCTCGCGTCGTGCCACACGCCGTTGCCGGCCCGCATCCATTCGACGCTGCCCGCGGACAGGGTGCCCGACGCGCCTGTGGTGTCCTCGTAGCGCAGATCGCCCGAGAGCAGCACGGTGATCGTCGCAATGCCCGAATGCGGATGCATCGGGAACAGCGCCTTGCCGGTCGGCTTGAAATCGAAGTAATCGAGAAAGACGAACGGCTTGATCAGCTCGCCGATGTCCGAGGGACTGACGACGCGCGTGACCGGTCCGTGCGCACGACCCCGGGTGCGGGCCACGATACGGCGCGTCTGTACAGACGGGGCCGGCGGGGATTCGCTGACTGCGTGCTCCATGAAATTTCCTTCAGGTGATGACATGGCCTGAAGGTTAGGAGCTGGACATCCCCCTGAGAAGCCTATATCTTTCGATGCAACCCATCCAAAGGAACGATAGATGCTCGACGGCTTATCCATGGACCAATTGCGGACCTTCATCGCGGCAGCAGACGAAGGCAGCTTCTCGGCGGCGGGCCGCAAGCTGCGTCGGGCGCAGTCGGTCGTCAGCCAGACGCTGGCCAATCTCGAGGCGCAGATCGACGTGCAACTGTTCGACCGATCGGCGCGCTACCCGCAGCTCACCGAGCAGGGCACGGCCCTCCTTGCGGAAGCCCGCGTGGTCGTCAACAGCATGAATGGCTTCAAGGCGAAAGCGCGCACCATGGCTGAGGGGCTGGAGCCCGAGCTGTCAGTGGTGGTCGACGTGATGTACCCGATGGAGTCGCTGACGGTGGCCGTGGGCCTGTTCCGCGCGGCGTTCCCCTACACGCCGCTTCGCCTTTATGTCGAGGCTCTGGGCGCCGTCATCCAGCCCGTGCTGCAGGGCACCTGCCGCCTGGGCATCATCGGGTCCATGCCCGTTGTGCCCGATGCGGTGGAGGCCGAGAAGCTGCTCGATGTGCCCATGGTCACGGTGACCGGCAACGCCCATTCGCTGGCGCGCCGCAAGGGGCTCATCCGGCTGCGCGAACTGGAAGAGCATGTGCAACTGGTCCTCACGGACCGCACGAGCCTGTCGGACGGCAAGACCTACGGCGTCTTCTCGCCGCTGACCTGGCGCCTGGCCGACCTGGGCGCGAAGCACGCCTTCCTGCGCGCGGGCTTCGGCTGGGGACACATGCCGCAGGCCATGGTGCGGCATGACCTCGACACCGGCGCACTGGTGCAGATGCAGATCGAGAACTTCCAGCCGCGGACGCCGCCCATCTCGATGTTCGCGGCCTACCGCAAGGATTCGCCGCCGGGGCCGGCCGGCCGCTGGTTCCTCGACCAGCTCAAGCAGACCGATTCGCCAACTCGCGCTTGAAATCCCGGGGGTTGGTGCCGTAGGTGGCCTTGAACATGCGGCTGAAATGCGCCGGGTCTTTGAACCCGACGGTATAGGCGATTTGCGTCAAGGACAGGTTCCTGTTCGCCGGCGACAGCAAGACCCGGCGCGCGGCATCGATCCGCTCGTGCCAGATCCAGGCTGAGAGCGTCAACGGCTCGTCTTCGAAAAGGCGCTGCAGATAGCGGGTCGACAGCTGGACCGTCGCCGCCACGGACTCCACCGACAGTTCGGGATCGAACAGGCGCTCCCGCACCACGCCGCGCACGCGCTCCCGGTGGTATCGCTCGAGATTGCTGGGCACCTTCACCTGCGCCGATGAGACAGACGCGATCGAAGCACTCAGAAGGTCGACCAGCGCATCGCCGACGCCTGCGGCCGTTCCCCCGACGAGGTCTGCGGCCGTGTCGCGCAGGGTGTTCAAGACCCCGAGGAAGATCCTCCCCGCGCCCCGGTTGCCCGACATCGCCAAGGAGGTGAAGCGCGCCGGATCGGACATCGACGCCTGCAGCGCACTGCGCGGCAGCTTCAGGACGTCATGGTGGATGCGGTGCGGAAAGCGCATGGCATAGGCACGGCTGCCGTCGAGCAGGACGAACTCCCCCTCTCGCAGCCATCCGGCGCGGCCGTCTTGCTCGATCCAGCTCTCGCCCTCTCGCTGAACCATCACAAAGAACGAATCGTCGCCGCTGCCATGGTGCTGCCGCGCGGTTCGCAGCACCGAGTGGCTGTCGACCCGCACCTCGGAGAAGTCGAGACTGCCCGTCGAGTGCTGAACGATCCGCCCCTCGAACCCCTGCGGTCCGGTGCGCGGTGCGTCGACCTCCAGGTGCATGAACACATCGCAGATGGCGTCGCGCCAGTACGCCACCTGTTCGCGCGCGGCGACAGCGTCGGTGCTGAAAGTCACGGACATCGGGTTCGCCTCCATGCAAGTTTCGTTGCGGCTCCAGGCAAGACGGATTCCCGGCAGCGCGTCAAAGTCGCCTCCAAACCCGACGACGAGAGATGGACGTGGCGTCCACTCCACCGATTCGGCGAACAAGAAGGAGACAAAACATGCGCACCATCGAAGTCCCGGTTTTCATCGTCGGTGCCGGGCCCACCGGCTTGGCGGCGACCTGCCTGCTTCGCACACAGGGCGTCGAGACGCTGACCATCACGCGCTACCCGGGGACGGCCAACTCCCCGAGGGCCCACATCACGAACCAGCGGACGGTCGAGGTCTTTCGGGACCTGGGCATCGAACAGCGCGTCCTCGATGCGGCCAACCCGTCGCACTTCATGAGCAACAACGTGTGGGCCACCAGCTTTGCCGGCACCGAGATTGCGCGGCTGCAAAGCTGGGGGAACCTGCCGGAGCGCAAGACCGACTACGAACTCGCCAGTCCCAGCGCGATGTGCAACATCCCGCAGCACGTCATGGAACCGATCCTGCTCGACGTGGCGCGCGAACGCGGCGGCCGGTTCCTCTTCAACACCGAACTGGTTTCGATGACGCAGGACGACGCCGCGGTGCATGCGATCTGCCGCGACCGGCTGAGCGGTGAAGAATTCGAGGTCGTCTCGCGCTACACGATCGGATGCGATGGCGACAACAGCGTCGTCGCCAGTTCCATCGGTTTCGAGACGGAAGGCGAAATGGGCCTGGGCGCCGCCCTCAACGTCTGGCTCGAAGCGGACTTGACCAAGTATGTGGCGCATCGCCCGGGCGTCTTGTACTGGATCACCCAGCCCGGCAATGACTACTTCGTCGGCAGCGGGACCTACATCTGCGTGAAACCGTTCACCGAGTGGGTGATGGTCTCGATGTACGACCCGACCGCCGGCGAGCTCGATCTGAGCGAGGAAGCGCTGATTGCCCGTGCCCGCGCCACCAACGGCGACGACACCGTTCCGATCCGCATCAAGGGCGTGTCGAAGTGGACAATCAACCGGATGGTCGCCAAGACCATGAACAAGGGCCGCGTCCTGATCGCCGGCAATGCCGCCCACCGCCATCCGCCGACCAATGGCTTGGGAAGCAACACCTCCGTTCAGGACGCCTTCAACCTGGCCTGGAAGCTCGCGCTGGTGCTGGCGGGCAAGGCCGGCCCGGCGCTCCTGGACACCTACACCCAGGAACGCCACGCGGTCGCACAGCAAGTCGTCGATCGGGCGATACGGTCGATGGAAAACATGCAGCCGATCTCCAAGGCGCTCGGATTCAAGCCGGGCCAGACTGAAGCCGAAGGCTGGGCCAACCTCGACGAACTTTTCAGCGACACGCCGCGGGGCCGCGATCGGCGCGGCGACTTGCGCGATGCCGTCGATCTGCAGAACTACCAGTTCAACTGCCATGGCGTGGAGCTGGGGCAGGTGTACGAGTCCCGCGCGGTGGTGCCCGAAGGTCGACCTCGCCCCGCGCCGCTGCGCGATCCGGAGCTGTACTACCAAGCCACGACGTACCCCGGTGCCAGCCTCCCACACGTGTGGCTCCAGCAAGGGCTCACGAAGGTCTCCACGCTGGACCTGGTCGGCAAGGGACGCTTCACGCTGCTGACCGGTGTCGGCGGCGCAGGCTGGCGCACGGCGGCCGCCTCGGTCGCCGCGCGCCTGGGCGTCGATGTCGACGTTCATTCGATCGGAGGCCCGTCTTGCGACGCACATGACGTGGACAACCGCTGGCACCGGGTCTGCGAACTGTCGGATTCGGGCTGCGTGCTGGTCCGGCCAGACCGCCACATCGCCTGGCGGCAACAGCAGATGCCCGACGCGCCCGCCGAAAAACTGGAGGACGTGCTGCGCACGGTTCTCGCACTGCCGACGCATCCCTGAACTTTCCCAGAGGAGACCACCATGTCCTGGAACACCACCGGCGAATCGCGCTTCGGAGTCCACTCGATCGACCATTTCGCCCTCGAGGTGCCTTCGCTGTCGGAGGCGCACGCGTTCTTCTCGAACTTCGGCCTGCAGGTCACCGCCAGCCAGGGCCATCTGGAACTCAGGGCCCAGGGGCAATCGCATACCTGGGCCCGTATCCACGAAGGGCCCCGCAAGCGCCTGGCCTATCTGAGCCTCGGTTGCTATGCCGAGGAGTTCGAAGGCCTGCGCGCCCAAGTGGTGCAAGAAGGCGCGCGACCCGCGTCCACAAGACCCTATGTGAATGCACAGGGCCACTGGTTCTTCGATCCCGACGGCAATCTGATTCAACTCAAGGTCGGACCGAAGACGACGCCCTCGGGGTTGGCGCCGCGTGAAGACGTTGTGCAACGGGCCGGCCAGCGCGGTTCCCAATCCCGGGGCGGCGCCAGGCGGGTGTGCCCCCGGCGCCTGTCCCACGTCGTGCTGTTCACCCCGAGCGTGGAGAAGGCGCTCTCGTTCTACCGCAACGCACTGGGCTTGCGCCTGTCGGACCGCTCGGGCGATGCGGTGGCGTTCACGCACGCACGGCACGGCAGCGACCACCACCTCATCGCTTTCTCCGCCAGCGACGCGAGGGGCTGGCATCACAGCGCCTGGGATGTGGCCAGCGTCGACGAGGTGGGCGCAGGCGCGGAGCAGATGCGCAAGGCGGGGTACCCGCACGGCTGGGGCACGGGCCGGCACGTCCTGGGATCGAACTACTTTCACTACGTGCGCGACCCGTGGGGGTCGTTCRCCGAGTACTCGGCGGAGATGGACTTCGTCCCGACCGGCACGCAGTGGACCGCCGCGGACCACCCACCGGAGGACGCGATGTACCTCTGGGGCCCGGACCTGCCGGCTGATTTCGTGAAGAACACCGAGCGCGCCGCCACAGGCGACGACACCGAATTTCCCCACTGAAAGAGAACAGGACGCCCGATGATTCCCATCACTTCCACCGCCAGCGCGCCCGAGGCGCCGACCGATTCCGACAGGCCCAGGGGCTATGAATGGAAGGCCGTCACCCTGATGTCGCTCGGCCTCGGCCTGGTCGGCATCGACCGCTTCATCATCGTGCCGTTGATGCCGGTCCTGATGCGGGATCTGCATCTCGACTACCAGGACCTGGGCCACATCACGGGCGCCCTTGCCATTGCGTGGGGCTTCGCCTCGCTTTTCACCGGCAATCTGTCGGACAGGTTCGGCTTCCGGCGCGTGCTCGTTCCCGCGCTCATCGGATTTTCCCTGCTCGCCGGCCTGAGCGGACTCGCCACAGGCGTGGGAAGTCTCATCGTCATTCGTGCCGCCATGGGCCTTGCGGAAGGGGCCTTCACGCCAGCCAGCATCATTGCGACGATGGATGCCTCGCCGCCACAGCGGCACGGGCTGAACGTCGGCATCCAGCAGACCATGCCGGCGCTCTTCGGCCTCGGCCTCGCGCCCATCGCCGTGACACAGCTTCTGAAAGTGATGGACTGGCCCTGGATCTTTCTGCTGGTCGCGGTTCCCGGCTTCATCGTCGCGCTGCTGTCGCACAAGGTGTTGCGCCAGCCGACGCCCCGCCAGATCGCCGCCCACAGCGTGACGCACGACGCGGCGCCACACCGCTGGCATGAGGTCTTCAAATACCGCAACGTTCCGCTGGCCGTTCTCTGCCAGTTGTTCTGGCTGACCTGCATCGTCGTCGTGGCCGCGCTCTTTCCCAACTACCTCGTCGACTACCTGCATCTCGAGATGGACCAGATGGGCTTCGTGCTGTCCTCGCTCGGCTTCGGCGGTGCGATCGGCGCGTTGACCCTGCCAGCGCTGTCCGATCGCATCGGAAGAAAACCCGTCATGCTGATCTCGGCGGTCGGCGCCTTCGTGTCGTTCTGGGTCTTCCTGCGGACAGGTCCGGACACGGGCACCTTGTTCCTCTGCTTGCTGACCGCCATGGGTTGCCTTTACAGCCTTCTGACATTGACGGTCGGACCCATCACCGCAGAGGCCGTCCCCGCCAAACTCATGGCCACCGGTTCGGGCATGGTGATCGGGATCGGTGAAATCTTCGGCGGTGGCCTCGCCCCCGCATTGGCCGGCTACATCGCCAAGCACTTCGGCATCCAGCATGCCGTGACCATGCCGCTGTGGGCTCTCGCGATTGGCGTGGTGGTGATCCTGGCGCTCAAGGAGACGGCGCCCGCGAGACAGCGCGGCATTTGACGCGACGCGTTCTGCACGGGACATAGGGCAGCGCAATGAAAGAAGAAGCCTCGCGAATTTCGAAGCGCTGCCGGGTCACTCGACTCGCACGCTCACCTCGCCGAGGCCGTCGATTCCGCCGCGCATCGTCTGGCCTCGCTCGACCTTGCCGACACCTTCCGGCGTTCCTGTGTAGACCAGGTCACCGGGACGTAGTTCGAAGAAGGTCGACAGGTTGGCGACGATCTCTGCACACGACCAGATGAGTTTCGCGATGTCGCTGCGCTGGCGCACCTCGCCGTCCACCTGCACCCAGATCGCGCCCTCGGTCGGGTGACCGATCACCCCGGCGGGATGCAGGTGCCCGATGGGCGCCGACTCATCGAAGGATTTCCCGAGCTCCCACGGCCGGCTCCGTTCTCTCGCACCGATCTGCAGATCGCGTCGCGTCATGTCCAAGCCTACCGCGTAGCCGAAGATATGCGCTTCGGCCTGAGCCACTGGGATGTCGCGCCCTCCCTTCCCGATCGCAACCACCAACTCGATCTCGTGCTGGAAGTCAGTGCTCTTTGAGGGGTACGCAATGCGGACCGTCTCGCCGGGTGGCGCCACGACGATCGCGTTGTCCGGCTTGCAGAAGAAGAACGGCGGCTCGCGATCGGGGTCGAAACCCATTTCCCGGGCGTGTGCCGCATAGTTGCGTCCGACGCAGTAGACCCGCCGGACCGGGAACATCGCGTCGCTCCCCGCGACGGGGACGACGACCTGCGGCTCGGGTTCGAAGACGTATGCCATGGCCCCCTCCGCCCTAGTCCAGGATCKCTCTCGCGAGAAACGGCGCGAGCTGCTCGCGGGCCATCTCCGGCGTCACGACGTCCGCGGGATCGAGCTGCTCGTAGCTGTAGCTCTCCGGATCGTCGTAGATGCGCTCTGAAATCAGCTTCGGCTTCGCGTCGCTKGTGTACGTAAAGATCTGGAACAGGTGGTGGGTCATGAGGTACCAGGCGTCGGGATCGGCGTCGATCGGGTGGTCCTTGAGGCAGACACCCGGCACCACGTGCGTCCAGACGGCCTCCGTGGTCACGCCGTAGTCCTCCACCCCCATGTTCATCGTCCGGGCACCCATGACGTTCTGCCGGGTCTCGAAGGCCTCCCGGTAGAAGCCCTCCACCGCCGCCTTGCCTGACAGGACGTGCATCACCCGCCTGTCGCCAACGCGGTACATGGGCTCGTCGACCGTGAGTTCCGGCACGATGATCTGGTCCCAGTAGCCGGCCACTTCCAGCAGCAGATGCCGCAGGTAGTTTTTCAATATGGCCCGGTGCAGCGGCTTCTCGGTCGCATGGAGAAAGGCCTCGACCTGCCTGGGCCACTCGGTGACGTCGAACTTGGGTGGCACGCGCATCAGTGTTAGCGCATCTGCGGTGTTCAGGCGTTGGTTTTTTGGGTTCACGGTCCCTGGTTGCATGGTGTCTCTCCTGTTCCGGCGCCTGCCCGAGGCGATGCGCCGAAGGTCTCTTTCGTTGATGAAATCGTAGTGGCGGCCGCCCAGCGGACGCCGATGAAAATTTCGATGCTTTCGTTCAAGAAATCAGGCAAGCGCCTTCACTGCAGTGCCTGCTGCACCGCGCGCGAAGCGATCACGCTCACCAGCGCAGCCCGATACTCCGCGTTCGCGAACATGTCGGAGAACATGTCGTCGGCGTCCAGCACCACTGCGGCCGCCGCCTCCGGACGGAAGTCGGCGTTCAGGGCCTGCTCGATCCCGGTCGCGCGAAACACATGGGCCTTGGCGCCGTTGATGGCCACCCGCACGCCACCTGCACCTTGGGCAACGAACGCGCCGACGACCGCGAACCGCGATGCGGGGTGCTTGAACTTCACGTAGGCTGCGCGCTCGACACGCGGGAAACTGACGGCCACGATCAACTCGCCGGGCTTCAGCACGGTCTGATAGAGCCCGATGAAGAAGTCATCAGCCGCGATAGGCCGGCGGTCGGTCTGGATCGTCGCGCCGAGTGCCAGCGCGGCGGCCGGGTAGCACGCCGCGGGGTCCGCATTGGCCAGCGAGCCACCCAGCGTGCCCATGTTGCGCACCATCTGGTCCGCGATGCCGCCCGCGAGCGCCGCCAACGCCGGAATGGCGCCCTGCACCTCGGCGGAATGCGCGACTTCCGCATGGCGGGTCATCGCGCCGATGACCACGGCATCGGCAGTGACCACGATCTTCCGCAGCTCGGGAATGCCACCCAGGTCGATCAGCTTCGGAACGTTGGCCATTCGTAGCTTCATCGCCTGGACCAGACTCTGTCCACCCGCAAGGAAGTTGGCCTCATCGCCAAAGGCTTCGGTGGCCTGCGCGATCGTCGCGGGGCGTCGATAGTCGAAGTTGTACATAGGGCTCTCCGTTTCGCCGACCGTTACAGCTGCCCCGCCGCGCGCTGAACCGAACGCACGATGTTCTCGTACCCCGTGCAGCGGCAGATGTTGCCCTCGAGCCCTTCGCGGACCTGCTCCTCCGTGGGATCGGGGTGGTGCTTGAGCAGCTGGATGGTCGACATGACCATGCCCGGCGTGCAGTAGCCGCACTGCAGGCCGTGGCATTCGCGAAACGCCTGCTGCACCGGATGCAGTTCGTCACCCTTGGCGATACCCTCGATGGTCGTCACCTCGCCGCCCTGGGCCTGGAGCGCCAGCATCGAGCACGACTTCACCGCCCGGCCGTCGAGATGGACCGTGCAGCATCCGCATTGCGCGGTATCGCAGCCGACATGGGTGCCCGTCAGTCCGAGGTGGTCACGGATCACCTGGACCAGCAAGGTGCGCGCATCGACGGTCACGGCCTTGTCCTGACCATTGACCTTGAGGTTGATGGTTTGCATGTTCATTGCGTTCCTCTCTTCGAAGCTGCGGCGCTCGCCGCCTTGACGACCTCAGGCAGCCGGTCGTCATTGCCCAGCGCCACCCGGCGCACCTCGGCGCTGTCCGCCGGCTGGTGCCCGACGTCGGCGCGCGGCGCCGGCGCGGCAACCACACGGTTGGCCAGGCGCCCCAGCCCCGTCACCTCGATCTCGATCAGGTCGCCGATGTCCAGGGGGCGGGAGTTCGCAGGTGTGCCGGTCAGCACGATGTCACCAGGCATCAGGGTGATATGGCGGGCCAGGTCCGCGATCAGGTAGTCGATGCCGAAGATCATTTCCGCGACCGCTCCCTCCTGCACCAGCACGCCGTTGCGAAAGGACCGGATCACCGACTTGCGGATGTCGATGCCAGCCACCAGACCCGGCCCCACGGGACAGAAGCCGTCCTGCCCCTTCACGCGCAGCATCGAGCCGCCGTCGGTGTCGCGCATGTCCTGTAATCCAACGTCGTTGGACACAGCGAAGCCCGCGAGATGCGCCCAGACCTCCTGTGGCAGGACGTTGCGGGTCGGCCGGCCTATCACGGCCGCAATCTCGCCTTCGTAGTTCAGGTAGAGCGACCCTTCGGGACGCACCAGTTCACCGCCGTGCGCATTGAGCGCCGTCACGGGCTTCTGGAAGTAGGTGGGCGCTGGCGGCGCATCGGACTTGCCGGAGAACTCGTAGATCCGGCTGCCGAAGTTGGTGTGAACGCACAGGATCTTCGAAGGCTCGCACGGCGGCAGGTACCGCACGCTGTCTTCGTCGATCGACCGGCCGTCCGCCAGCTTCAGGCGGCCATCCTCGTACGCTGCCCAATAGGCGCTTGCGCCGTGCAGCACGCGTCGCATCTCGCGGCGGGGACCGTCGAACACATTCATGAGGGGACTCCTGTGGTTCCGGCTTTCGCCGCATTGGCCTTGGCCGCGCGAATCGCGGACCAAATCTTCTGGCTCGTGGCCGGCATGTCCATCGTGGTGATGCCCAGAGGCGAGAGCGCGTCGATGACGGCGTTCATCACGGCCGGTATCGACCCCACGGTGCCCGCCTCTCCCGCGCCCTTGGCACCGAGCGGGTTCAATGCCGTCGGCACCGCGTTGCTGATCACGTGGATGGGCGGCATGTCGCTGGCGCGCGGCATGGCGTAGTCCATGAAGCTGCCCGAGAGCAGCTGGCCCGATTCGGGGTCGTACGCCACCTGCTCCATAAGCGCCTGTCCCAATCCCTGCGCGACGCCGCCATGGATCTGGCCCTTGACGCCGGTCGGGTTCACCATGGTGCCGACGTCATCGACCACGAGGTAGCCGATCACCTGGACCTGCCCCGTCAGCGGATCGACCTCGACTTCGCAGACATGCGTGCCGTTGGGCCAGGTGTCGGAAGAAGGCACGAAGGTGGCGGTCTCGTACAGGCCGCCCTCCATCCCCTGCGGCAGGCGGGCGACGACGAAGGCCGCCTTGGCCACGTCCTTGAGCGCGATCTTCCGGTCGGTGCCCGCGACGACGAATGCGCCGGCAGCGAACTCGATATCCTGCGGCGCAGCCTCCAGCAGGTGCGACGCGATCTTTCGCCCCTTCTCCACGATGCGGTCGGCCGCGTTCCACAGCGCGGTGCCACCGATCGCGGTGGAACGCGAACCGTTGGTGCCCATGCCGAAGGCCACGCGGTCGGTGTCGCCGTCGATGAACTGGACTTCCGAAGGCGCCAGGCCCAGCCGTTCGTAGACGATCTGCTTGTACATCGTCTCGTGGCCCTGCCCCTGGTTCTTGGTGCCCATGAGCACCAGCGCGCTGCCGCTGGGCGTGAAGCGGATCTCGGCAAACTCGTGCTGGTTGGGCGAAGCCGCCCTTTCGATCGCGTTGGCAATGCCGATGCCGCGCAGCATGCCGCGCCGGCGCGCTTCATCGCGCCGCGCCTCGAAGCACGCGTAATCCGTCGCCTCCAGCGCCTGCGCCATGCCCCGCTCGAACTCCCCGCAGTCGTAGACCGCACCGAAGGGGTTGCGGTAGGGCATGGCCGACGCCTCGACCAGGTTCCGCCGGCGCAGCTCGGCGCGGTCCATGCCGATCTCGCGCGCAGCGTCGTCCATCAGCCGTTCGATCACGTAGATCGACTCCGGTCGCCCCGCCCCGCGGTAGGGAGCGGTGGCGTTCGAATTGGACATCGCGCAGATCACCTCGACGTGCGCGGCGGGAATGGCATACAGACCCGACAGCGTGTGCACGTTCACGAAGGTCGCGAGCAGGTTCCGGTCCGACGAGATGTAGGCCCCGACGTTGGCGAGCGTGCGCACCCGCAGGCCCAGGATGCGGCCGTCGGCGTCCAGCGCCAGCTCGGCGTCGCTGATGTTGTCGCGCGCATGCTCGTCGGCCAAGATTGCTTCGCTGCGCTCGCAGGTCCACTTGACCGCACGCCCGAGCTTGCGCGCGGCCCAGGGAATCAGGCGATGCTCCGGGTACTGCCATCCCTTGGTGCCGAAGCCGCCGCCGATGTCGTTGGCAATAACCCGGATGCGATGCTCGGGGATCTTGAAGATGTTCTCCGCCAGCGCATTGCGCACGCGGTGCGGGTACTGCACGTCGGCCCAGATCGTGTAGCGCTCGTCGCCTTCGTCGTAGACGGCGAGCACGCCGCGCGGCTGCATGTAGTGCGCGTAGACCCGGCTGATCACGTAGCGCCGCTTCACCACGCGGGCTGCCTTCGCGAACGCGGCCTCGGTCTCCGCCGCATCGCCGGCCTGGAACACGTTCGAGATGTTGTCCGGGCATTCCTCCCACACCCGCGGCGCGCCCGGCGCGACGGTCTGGGCGGTGTCGGTTACCGAGGGTAGCGGGTCGTAGTCGATCTCGACCAGCTCCGCCRCATCGCGCGCCTGCAGCAGGGTCTCGGCGACGATCAGCACCACCGGGTCGCCGACATACTTCACGTGCCCGACGCTCAGGCCCTGGTGCGACTTCGCGAAGATGGGCGAGCCGTCCGGCCGCTTCCTGGGAAGCGTCACCTTCATCGTGCCCATGCCATCGCGCGCGAGGTCTTCTCCGGTGTAGATGCCCAGCACGCCCGGGGCTGCGCGTGCGGCCGTGCAATCCATGGAACGGATCGCGGCATGCGCGTAGGGGGAGCGCAGCAGGAACGCATGCGCCTGCCCCGGCATGTTCTCGTCGTCAACGAAGCGCCCCTTGCCACGCAGAAGCCGCGGGTCCTCGAAGCGAGAGACCGGTTGTCCGATGCCGTAGTTATCCATTCTTCACCTCGCTTGCCAACGTTGCGACCGACCGGGCGGACTTCATCCGAGCGGCCCCTGAAACACCTGATCCACGTACGTATCCGCCAAGGGCTCCAACGCCTCGGGCCACGGCGTGACGGTCGGCCTGCGCTGCGCGGCCGTGCGCGCGCGGCCTTCCCAGCCGACCTGCTCCATGTAGTAATAGAGCTGCAGGCAGTGGCCCTCCGGATCGAGAAAGTGCGCGCAGTAGTCAATGCCCGGGCTCAGTTCCGCGGGCAGATCGACAAAGCGCACGCCCTGCGCCTTCAACCAATCGACGGCGTCCCGAAGCTGGCGATAGCTGCAGACTTGCATTCCCATGGACATGCAGCTCGTGTGTTCCGACAGGCCCAGTTCGGCCCGCGCCGCCTTTGGGAGCAGCTTCAGGCTGTGGTGTTCGTTGCCGTGGCGCATGAAGACGCAGCGGTGCCCGCGCCATTCGACGGTTTCCGTCACGCTGAAACCCATCGTGTCTCGGTAGAAGGCCTCGGACGCATCGACGTCGGCCACGAAGAGCGCGGCCGGTCCGATCTTGGTGACCTTGAAGGGGCGCGGCAGCAACACGCCCCCCACGTCGAAATCCTTGCCGGCCGCCAGGTCACGGATCTGGTAGCCGGACAGGAGATCGATTCCCCGCGCCTGCGCGTCGGCGGCCTCGGCGATATCCGACATCTGCGGCAGCGGCGGTGTGTCGAGAAAGCGCCGGTAGTACATCTGCGACGGCTTGCTGCGTCCGTTGAGCCCGACCTGCTCCATGCCGTAGTAAAGCTCCACAGTGTGGCCATCGGGATCGCGCACGTACACGTGCCAGTTGCTGCCGGGCATGTCGCGTCCGCTGCGCCGGATCTCGACACCGCCCTGGTCGAAGTACTCGACCGCACGCACCACCTCCTCCAGCGTGCCGACCTGCCAGGTGATCTGCGACAGCGTCATGTCCTTGGCGCCCGCGTCGTCGCCGAACAGTGCCCCGAGGGAGCGATGCGCCAGCAGGAACGCATGGTGGTCAGTGTTGTGCGTCATGAAGAACAGCCGGTCGTCCTCGGCGCTCACCGCGGCGTCGGGGAGCAGTCGGCTCAGCCGGGCTTCGTCGGTCAGCCGGAAGCCCAGCAGGCGCCCGTAGAAATCCAGGCCGCCCTCCAGGGAACTCAGGTTGAAACCGAAGTGCCCCAGCCGCCGAACCCGGAACGGCCGCGGATAGAGGACACCGCCCACGTCATAGCGATTCACGGTCATGAAAGGACTCCTGTTGCTTCCTTGTCGTCGATGCCGAGATAGGCCTGCTGGATGTGCTTCTGGCGCAGAAGGTCCTGCGGCAGTCCCGAGGCGACGATTCGCCCGCTCTCCAGCACATAGGCCGAATCCGCGATCTCCATCGACTGCTGCACGTTCTGTTCGACCAGCAGCACGGAGACGCCCTCGCGCCGGATGTCGCGGATGACAGCGAACATCTCCTGCACGATGGACGGCGCCAGGCCCAGCGACGGTTCGTCGAACAACATCAGGCGCGGACACGCCATCAATGCCCGGCCGATCGCGACCATCTGCTGCTGGCCGCCCGAGAGCTGGCCGGCGGGCTGCAGGCGCTTCTGCTTCAGCACGGGAAATCGGCTGTAGACAGCGTCAAGCGAGGCCGCGCGGCGCTCGCGTGCATACGGCCGGTAGCAGCCGATGTCGAGGTTTTCCTCGACGGTCATGGTGGTGAAGAGCCGCCGCCCCTCGGGAATGAGCGCGATGCCCCGTTCGCAGAAGTCGTGCGGCGCGGCGCCCGCCATGTCCCGGCCTTCGAAGCGCAGGGTTCCCGACTTGTACGGCAGCATGCCAGCGATGGCGTTGATCAGCGTGCTCTTGCCGGCCCCGTTCGGGCCGATGACCGTCACGATCGAGGCCGCCGCCACATCGATCGAGACATCCCAGACGGCGGTCGCGTCGCCGTAGCCGACATGAAGATGGCGAGCCTCAAGCAGCATGTTGACTCCCGAAATAGATACCGATGACACGTTCGTCCCGCATGACTTCTTCGGGACGCCCGGCCACCAGAAGCGCGCCCTCGTTCATGACCGCGACCCGGTCCGACAGCTGCACCACCGCGCGCATCAGGTGCTCCACGAAGACGATGCTCGTCCCCTGGGCGCGGATCTGCCTGACGAGGCGGATGGCGGTGTCGACCTCCGCCGGGTTCAGTCCCGACATGACCTCGTCGAGCAGCAGCACGCGCGGCTTCGCGGCCAGGGCACGCGCCAGTTCGAGCACCTTGCGTTCGCGCAGGTTGAGGTCCGCTGGCAGCGCCTGCGCGCGATGCGCGAGATCGCAGAATTCGAGCCAGTGCATCGCCTCCAGCTTCGACGACCGTGCATCGCCCCCGCCGAACTGGGCGCACAGCGCCACGTTCTCCAGCGTGGTGAGGTGCGCGAAGGGCCGCGGGATCTGGTACGTGCGCGCAATGCCCTTGTAGGCGATCAGGTGGGCCGGCTGGCCGCTGATCGTCTCGCCGTCGAGTTTCACCGCGCCGCCTGAGAGGCTCAGGTGGCCGGTGATCATGTTGATCAGCGTGGTCTTGCCGCAACCGTTCGGCCCGATCAGGCCGAGGATCTCCCCTTCGTAGACCTCGAGGTTGACGCCGCGCAGGGCCTGCAGTCCACCGAAGGATTTGCGCACGTCCTGCACGCTGAGCACCACGTGGTCCTTCTGCGGCATCGGCGCGGGCGCCACCGCGGCGAGCGCCGCGGCCGGCGCGGCGGCGGCCGGCGCATCGCGCTCAGTGCTCGCCCGCGACGAGAGCCTGCGCCTTCTGTTCAACCACGTCGGAACGATCCCTTCGCGCAGGCACAGCATGGCCACGATCAGCATGACCGCCACCACCGCGCGCCCGACGATGCTCAAGCCCGTGCTTGCGAAGCCGAACAACGCCACGGTGATCAGCGTCGCGCCCACGGCCGGTCCGAACCAATGCCGCGCACCACCGAGCACGCTCATCAGCACGACACTCAACGGCACCGCGATGCCGAAGGTCTCCCCCACCGTCACGAAGCCCACGTAGATCGCGTGGATGCCGCCCACCGCGCCAGCGATGCCCGACGAAACGGCGAAGGCCGTCATCTTGTAGCGGAAGGTCGGCACGCCCTTGACCTCGGCCACGTCTTCGTCGTCGCTGATGGCGTAGAGGCCCAGGCCGAACTGCGAACGCGCGATCCACCATGCGACGAACAAGGTCAGCACGCACATGGCGAGCCCGAGCAGGTAAACCGACCCCGTTTCGGACGCGATGATCTTCGGCACCGGAACGCTGGAGAGGTAGACGCCCGGCCCGCCGTCGAGCGGCGTGTTCAGGATCACCGTCGCCAGGATGAAGGTCACGGCCAGCGTCATCAGCGAGAAGAGCTCCCCCCGCAGCCTTGGCAGACGGAACACCAGCGCGCCGATGCCGGCCCCCAGCAGCGCGGCCACGGCCGCTGCCATCGGGATGGTCGCCAGGAACGGCCAGCCGAACTTGGTGGTCAGCGTCGCGCTGGTGTACATGCCCGCGCCGAGGAACGCCGCATGGCCCAGGCTGAAGTAGCCGGCATAGCCGCTGAGGATCGCCCAGCTCGTCGCCAGCGAGATCCAGAAGAACAGCAGGTAGAAGAAGGAGTCGTAGAACGCAGGAAGGCCGGCCATGGGCAGCAGGGCCAGCGCGACGATCGCGAGGCCGACGCCACCGAGGACGCGCGGGCGCAGGTCGGTCACATCCATTTGGGTTGCCACAGAAGAATGACCACGAGGATCGAGAACGAAACGACCGGCGCCCAGGCGGGACTCAGGACGGCCATTGCCAGTCCTTCGCACGCACCGATGAGCACGCCAGCCACGAATGCGCCCATCGGGTTGCCGAGGCGGCCGATGATGACGACGGCAAATACCACGCCCAGCCACGCCCAGATCTGCGCCGGTGCCAGCGTGGAGATCAGCGCGATGAAGATCCCGGCAATGCCGGCGTAGGCGGCGCACAAGCCCGACAGGACATAGGACAGCCTGCGGTGGTTGATGCCAAAGGCGGCGGCTACCTGCTCGTCCTCCGCGCTGGCGCGCAAGGCCTTGCCGACATAGGTTCTGTTGAGCCAGAGCCAGGTGCTCCCGGYCAGAGTTGCCGCCGCGGCGAAGGCCGCCAGCTCCAGCACCGGCACGAAGATGGCGCCGACACGGAAGGAGGCACTGCCGTACGGCGTCTCGAACCGCCGGAAGTCGGCGGTCCAGAACCACTGGAGCAAGGTCTCGATCAGCACCGCCACGCCGAAGGTGACGAGCAACGATCCGAACTCCCCGACGCCGAAACGCTTGAAGAGCCAGTGCAGCCCCATGCCGAAGAGGAAGAAGCACGGCAGGATGAGCAGCAGCGCCACGACCAGGCTCAGATGCAGGACGCTCCCGATCTGGTAGGTGATGTACGCCCCGAGGAACGCCAGGGCGAAATGGGCGATGTTGACGAGGCGCAAGAGGCCCCAGCTGAGGCTCAGGCCAAGCCCGAGAAGGCCGTAAAGGCCGCCCGCCAGGAGCCCCGAGAGCAGGGACTGGCCGATCAAGGTGAGACTGGGCATCGCAATGCGTCCGGCGAAATGCGTCAGGACGCGACGATTGGTGCACCCGCCACGGCGCGCGGCCACACCACGACCCACTTGCCGTTCTGCACCTGCTTGACCAGCATGCGGCCCGGCCCGTGGTTGAAGTTGCCGTTGAAGGTCAGGGGGCCGAAGATCCCGTCCACCGAGCTGCGCTTGAGCCACTGCGCCAGGGTCTTGTCGTCGAGGCTGCGCGTCGCCTCAACGGCGCGCCCGAGCATCGCAAAGACGTTGTAGGTGCCGGTTGCCTGGGCGTCCAGCTGCGTGTACGGGATGCCCGCCTTCAGCGCCTTGGCCCGGTACATGGGAGAGAACTTGGGCACGTCGGTTCGCCCCGAGAAAGGCGCGTGGTCTTCGAAGAAGGTGTGCGCCAGTGCGTTCTTCGCGTCGGGTGTGGCAAGCAAGGGGCCCGGCGCCGGGTACAGGTAGAAGTGCAGCTTCGGCGCGTAGTCGAGCTTCTTGAGCGCCTCGAGCAGCTGGTTGCCCTCGACGCCCAGTGCCCCCACCCAGAGGAAGTCCGCGTCCGCGTCCTTGACGCGCGCCGCGATGGATGCAAAGTCGCGCGTGCCGAACTCGTACTCGAGGTACAGCGGCACCTGCAGCTTGCGTTGCTTCGTCGCGTCTCGCATGCCTTCGGCCATGAACTGCGCCGACGGGAACTTGCTGGTGATCACCGTCACGCTCTTCGGCGGCGACGGCAGGCTTTCCACACAGTCGAGGATCGCGAGCGGATATTCCTTTTCGGGGGTCGGGCCGAAAGGCGCCGCGGGGAACTGCATCTCATAGGTGCCGAGCTTCGGAATCCCCAGGCTGCCCTGGATGAAGATCTTCCCGTAGCGCTGGGCCACGCCCATCGCGGCCAGGATCGAGTTCGTGCCGTAGGGCCCGACCACGAGGTCCACCTTGTCCGACGTGATCAGCTTCTCGTAGAGGCTGCGCGTCACCTCGGGTTTCGACTGGTCGTCGAGCAGCACCCATTCGACGGGCCGCCCGAGAAGCCCGCCCGCCTCGTTGGTGATCTCGACATACGACTCGCCGGCGATCCGGTGGATCAGCGCGGTCTGCGCCAGTGGGCCGGTCAGCGACAGCGTGCTGCCGATTCGGATCGGCTTGCCGGCTGGCGCCGCGCGACCAGGGCCGGCATGCAAGCCCAGAGCAAGTCCCCCAGCGATGCCGGCGAGGACCTTGCGACGAAGCGCATCGGGCGCGAGGTTTGTCATCTTTGTCTCCTTCATGAAGGGTCTGGTTTCAGATCTCTCGGGCGCTTTCGGGTACGCGCCTCTCCGGATCGGGAGTATCTGGAGTCCGTGCCGGGCTGTAAAGAACTTTTTGAAAATATCAGCTAAATTTGAAAATCTAATTCTTTTTCAAACGTGTATACTCCGCCGCATGGCAAGAACAGGCAGCTCCAAAACGATGGCTGACGACATCTATCAGCGGGTTCGTTGCGACATCCTGGGAGGGCGGCTCGAAGTCGGTCAGCGCCTCAAACTGGCCGCAATGGCGGAGGACTACGGCGTCAGCCTGAACATCGTTCGGGAAGCGCTGTCGCGCCTTGCCGCCGACAAGCTGGTCAAGACGCAGCCGCAGCTGGGGTTCGCCGTCGCGTCGATGACGGCCTCCGAACTGCGGGACCTGACCTTCGTGCGGGTGTCCGTCGAATGCCTGGCGCTCAAGCGCTCGATCGAGCTGGGCGGCGTCGACTGGGAGGCCGCGCTGCTGGCCGCGCACCACCGCCTGGCCAACACGCCAATCCAGATGCCCGATGCGCCTGAGCAGCGCAACGAGGCCTATGCCGAAGCGCACGCCGCCTTTCACTTCGCGCTGGTGAGTGCGTGCGACAGCCCCATGCTGCTGGACATGTGCCAATCGTTGCACGACGCGGCGGAGCTGTACCGGCGCCTGGCCTACCTCAAGCGGCGCGTCCACAAGGACCCCGACCGCGAGCACAAGCGGCTCGTGGATGCAGCGCTGGCGCGCGACGTCGAACGCGCCACGGCCCTGCTGACCAAACACTACGAAGAAACCACGCGCGTTTGCCTGGAGGCCGGCTTCTGCCTGCCCGAGACAGCTGACGTGCGATGAACGGCGGCGGTCCGCCGCCTGTCTGCGAGACCAACCCCACCCCATCGGAGGAACCATGGATCTTGGCATCGCGGGTCGCAACGCCATCGTTTGCGCCTCGACACAAGGACTCGGCCTGGCATGCGCCACGTCGCTGGCGCGCGAAGGGTGCACCGTCTGGATCAACGGGCGCGACGAAGAGAAGGCACGACGGGCGGCCGAGTCGCTTGCGCGTGACACGGGTGGCGACATCCGCTTCGTCGCCGCCGACCTCAAGACCGAGGCCGGTCGCGAAGCGCTCGTGGCCGCCTGCCCGGAGGCTGATATCTTGGTCAACAACAACGCCGGCCCTCCGCCCGGCAAGCTCGACGACTGGCACCACGCGCAGTGGATCGAGGCCCTGGAGGCGAACATGCTCGCCCCGGCTCTCCTCATTCGCGCGCTGATCCCCGGGATGCGCGCTCGCAGGTTCGGTCGCATCGTGAACATCACATCAGCGATGGTGAAATCGCCCCGCCCTTCGATGGCGCTGTCCACCGGTGCGCGCGCCGGCCTGACGGCCTTCAGCAAATCGCTGTCGATCGAGGTCGCCGCGGACAACGTCACGATCAACAACCTGCTGCCTGAGCGAATCGACACCGATCGTCAACGCTACATGGCCGAGCGCATGACACACGAACAAGGCATCAGCTTTACGGAAGCAAGAGCCCAGATCACGGAATCGATCGCGGCGAAGCGCTTCGGAAGGCCCGAGGAATTCGGCGATGCCTGCGCCTATCTCTGCAGCGCGCAGGCGAGCTTCATCTCGGGCCAGAACCTGCAGATCGACGGCGGCTCCTACCACGGCCTCATCTGACGCCGCCGCATTCGCACCCTCCCACCACCCCCCTGGCGAAGACAGCATGGAACTCCAAGGCGAACGACTCATCCCCGCCCCCATCGAGCGCACCTGGGCAGCACTGAACGACCCGGACATCCTGTCTAGTTGCATCGCGGGCTGCGAGTCGCTGGTGCGCACCGGCGACAACGCCTTCGCCGCCGTTCTGGCGCTGAAGATCGGCCCCGTCAGCGCGCGCTTCAAAGGCAATCTGCAGATGACCGCCGTCGACGCGCCGAACGGGTACACGATGAACTTCGACGGACAGGGCGGCGTAGCGGGCTTCGGCAAGGGCTCGGCGGATGTCGCGCTCGTTCCAGAGGCCGGCCAAACGCGGCTTCGGTACAACGCCCGCGCCACCGTGGGCGGCAAGATGGCGCAGATCGGGTCGCGCCTGGTGGACGCGACAGCGGCCAAGCTCACCGACGAATTCTTCAAGGCCTTTGCCGAACGGCTGCGGACCGCCGACGGTCCGGCCGACAGCACCGCCCCTGCGGCCAAGGCAGACGCCGCGGTCACGGCAACCGCCCCGAACGCGCCCAGCGGCGCCCGTGCCTGGTGGTGGGCGGCGGGCGCGATCGCGGTGGCCGTCGCCCTGTACATCCTGGTCCGATAGGCAGCTCTTGCGCGACGCCTTCGCGCATTGCGCACTCACAGGCGTTCACAACGCCACCTCGCGGCCCGCGGCGCGCCAGGCCTCGATGCCGCCTGCCAAGGGGCGGACTTGCCGGAAGCCCCTCTCCAACAGCTTGCGCGCGACAAGGACCGCCGAGGCATCGTTGGGACAGGAACAGTAGACGACGATCAGGGCCTCCCGGGGATGGTCGTGCAGCGCGGCGGGCCACGCGGGCCCGCTGCCGAACGGCAAGGCGCCGGGAATGCGGCCTTCGGACAAGCCGGTGGAGGACGGCACATCGAGAATCAGCGGGCACTCGCCGCGATCGATGAGCGCGAGGAGGTCATGCACCACCATCCGATCCATGCGCAGCTGCCGGCTGAACCGGTAGCGCCGCCACCACTTGCGCAGCAGCCACAGCGCGGTGCCCACGGCCACCATCCCTAGCGCCGCGAGCGACTGCTCGCCCCGCACGGCCAGACTGCCCATGAACATCAGCACGGGAAAGGCAGGCAGCGGAACGCCGAGCTGTTCAATCAGCACCGCTGCGAACACAATCGGCACGCCGTACTCGGCGCCCATGCGGATCAACGCGTCCACCGCAGTGCTCCTTCTGGCGTCGCGGACACGGCTGCTTTCTCACCGCACGGGTCGTGCGCTCAGCTTTCGTCGACGATGGGGTTGGAGAGCAGGCCGACGCCTTCTATCTCCACCTCGCACACATCCCCGGCCTTCATGAAGATTGGAGGCTTGCGCGCGGCGCCGACGCCGGACGGCGTGCCTGCGACGATGATGTCGCCGGGCTGCAGTGCGAAAGGTTCCGAACAGACCGAGACCAGCGTGGCGACATCGAAAATCATGTCGCGCGTGTCGGCATCCTGCAGCACCTTGCCGTTGAGCCGCGTTTGCAGCCGAAGCCCCGCCGCACCGGGCGGCAGCTCGTCGGCGGTAACGAACTCCGGTCCGAAGGAACCCGAACGATCGAAGTTCTTTCCCATCATCCACTGGGCAGACTTCATCTGGTAGTCGCGGATCGATCCGTCGTTGAAGACCGAGTAGCCCGCCACGTGCGCCAGCGCCTGCGCCTTGTCGATGTACCGGCCGGCCTTGCCGATCACCACGACCAGTTCGCCCTCGTAGTCGAACTGCGTCGACACGTGCGGCCGCACGAGCGGCGCACCATGCTCGACCCATGAACTCGGATAGCGGTGGAACAGCACGGGGTATTTCGGCGGCTCGAAGCTGCTCTCTGCCGCGTGGTCCACGAAATTGAGACCGACGGCAATGGCCTTGGTGGGGGCCGCGACGGGGGGAAGCCACTCGATGGATGACAGACTGGTCCGCGTCCGGGCCATGGTCGCCGCGCGTTGGGCGGCTTCGAGTCCGGCGGGCCCGGCCCGTAGCAGTTCGTCCAGCGTCGATGGCAAGCCTTCGGCCGTGAGGTTGACGACTTCGTTGCCAAGGCGCAGGCCGAGTGTCGGCTGGCCGCTGTTGTTGAAAGCCAAGAATCGCATGGTGAGTCTCCTGTGAATTGAAGTAAGTGAGTCGGAATCGGTGAATCGAACGGCCATTCAGGCCGCGACGGGCAAGCCATTGGCGTCCTCGGCGCTTGCCGGACGCGACGCTCCTGCCCCTTCGCCGGCCATCCTCGTTTCGAGGTAATCCAGAAGCGCGCGCAAGGCTGCGCTGTTGTGACGGCGCTGAACGTACGCGGCATAGAGCCACAGATCACGCGGCATGCAATCGCCCAGCACCGGCACCAAGGCGCCGCGCTCGATGTGGGTCTGCGCGATCAGGGCTGGCACGCACACCGCGCCGAGTCCGGACAACGCGGCCATGACCAACGGGACTGCATCGTTGGCGTCCATGCGGCTGTGCACCGGAACGCTGTAGGCCTGCCCATCCACCTCGAAGGGCAGGCTCGGCACAGGACCGGCGAGTGAGTAGGTCAGCACCTCGTGACGGCGCATGTCGTCGGGAACCTTGGGCAGTCCGCGGCGGGCCCAGTAGGAAGGCGTGGCACAGACGACCAGCTGTACGGGTAGCAAACGCCGCACGATGAGGTTCTCATTGCCGATGCGGCCGAAACGCACCGCGACGTCGACACCTTCGGCCACGAGGTCGACCACGTGATTGCTCAGATCCAGGCTCACATGCACATCGGGATGCTTCGCCATGAACTCGCCGAGCGCCGTGGCCAGCAACGTGTGTGCGAGCCCGTGCGGTGCGGATATTCGCAGCCGTCCGCGCGGATGGCCCGCATAGCCCTCGAGATCGCTCTCGGTAAGTTCCACCATCTCCAGCAGCGGCTTGCTGCGCTCGAGCAGCAGCTGCCCGGCGTCGGTGAGCGTGACTGAGCGCGTGGACCGGTTCAGCAGGCGGACACCGAAGCGCGACTCGAGCTGCACCACGTACTTGCTGACCGTCGCCTTCGACACGCCGAGCGAGACGGCCGCGCGCGAGAAGCTCCCACGTGCGGCGACTTCGCGAAACGCCTTCAGGAGGTCCAGTCCGTCCATCAGGCACTCCAGTCGTCGCGATCGCGCGTCAGATCACCGACAGCAGGCCACCGTCGACGAGCAGCGCGATGCCGCTGACATAGCTGGACATGTCCGAGCCGAGCCACGCCACCGAGTCCGCGATCTCGGACGGCTTGCCGAGCCGGCGCAGCGGCGTGCGCTGCCTGAAGCCCTCGGACGCGGCAGCGATGCCCGGGTTGGTGCGCACCAGGTGGGTGTCGATGACGCCCGGTGCGACCGCGTTGACGCGGATACCGTCGGGCCCGAGCGCATCGGCCAGGGCCTTGGCCATGAGCACCACGCCGCCCTTGCTCGTGGAATAGGCCACGGTCATGCTGGCGCCCGCGATCCCCCCCATGCTGGCCATCAGCACGATGCTGCCGGCCTTGCGGTTCGCCTTCATTTGGCGCGCCGCCGCCTGGGCGCTGAACAGCACGCCGTCGAGGTTGACGGTCATCAGGCGCCGGTAGTCGTCTTCCGCCACGTCGGCCCCGTCCGAACGCAGCGTGATGCCGGCGTTGGCGACCATCACGTCGACGCCGCCGAATTCCGCTGCCGACTCGACCAGCGCATCGACCTGCGCGCGCTGGCTCACGTCCGTACGATGAAAGCGCGCGGCCACGCCCAGCGCCTCGATCTCCGAGGTCGTGGTGCTGCCGCCTTCGTTGGACGTCTCGGTAATGTCCGAGACGATCACCGCCGTGGCGCCGTGCTGCGCGGCGCCGATGGCGATAGCGCGTCCGATGCCACTGGCGGCGCCCGTGATGACAACGACCTTGTCTTTGAGAATGTCGCTCATTTCAGTGTTCCTTCTCGGGAGGCATCGGCACCCGCCTCAGGGGCTGCCGAGGACACCCAGTTGATGCAGCCCGGTCATCCAGTCCTCGCTGTGCCAGGTGCGAACGATCTTTCCGCTCTGGACCTCCTGGATGTCGATGGCTTGAATGCGCAGTTGCCGGTGCTTCGTGGGCATGCCCAGGAAGGCGGTCTTTTGCGTGCCGGATATCTCCGAGCGCACGACGACCTTGTCGCCCTGTTCGATTACGTCCTTGATCTCGATGCGCAGATCGGGGAACGTCGAGGTCAGCATCGCGTAGACCTTCTTCAGCCCCTCGGGCCCCGGCGGCGTCCCTTCGGGCGCCGGGATGTCGACCCAGCGCGCGTCGATGATCTGGTCGATGAGCGCCGGCTCCCTCTTGTCGAAGGCCTGGTACCAGCGCGCGGCGACCTGTGCATTGGCCGACCCCGTGTCGGCATGCGCCGAGGCGCCGACGACCGACAGGAACAGCGCGGACAGGAAGTGCTTCATGGCGCCCTCACCTCACGCTTGGGGCTGCGCCGCCGGCGGCCACGCGCCGAGTTGCTGCAGCAGGGAGAAGAGGTTGGCAACGCCCCAGTGCTCGGTGATCTTTCCGTCCTGCACGCGCATCGCGTCGACGGTCTCGAAATGGATCTTGCGGCCCGTGGGCGCGATGCCGAACACGTCGCCCTGGTGCGTGCCGTGGTAGGTCTTGAAGGTGGTCACGACGTCGCCGTCCACGCGCTGCCAATGGATGTCGGCATGGAAGTCGGGGAACGCCGCGCGCAGCGTCTTGTACAGGCCCAGCGCGCCCGCCTTGTCCGGCGTGCAGTTGGGCTGCGGTGTGTGGTCCAGGAAGTCGTCGGCAAAGAGCTCGTCGAAGAGCGCGTAATTGCCGCCGCCCTGAACCTCTTCGGTGTTACGACGCACGACGGCCTTGGCCGCTTCGCCTGCGGTGTTCTGGGTGCTCATAGCAGTTCTCCTTGGGAACCCGGTGCTCAAGCGAAGAGCTTGGCCGCCGTCTTGGCGACCAGCTCGCCTTGATGGCGCGCACCGGCCAGGTCGATCTCGGTCGGCTGGCGCGATCCGTCGCCGCCGGCCACGGTCGTGGCGCCGTAGGGCGCGCCGCCGACGATCTCGTCCACGCTCATCTGGCCCTGGTGGCTATACGGCAGGCCCACGATGGTCATGCCGAAGTGGAGCAGGTTGGTGATGATCGAGAACAGCGTGGTCTCCTGGCCGCCGTGCTGCGTGGCGGACGAACTGAAGGCACCACCCACCTTGCCGTGCAATGCGCCCCGCGCCCACAGGCCACCCGCCTGATCGAGAAACGCCGCCATCTGCGAGGACATGCGGCCGAAGCGCGTGCCGGTGCCGACGATGATCGCGTCGTAGTTCTCGAGTTCGGCCACCGTGGCGACCGGTGCCGACTGGTCCAGCTTGAAGTGCGCGCTCTTCGCGACTTCCAGCGGAACGGTCTCGGGCACGCGCTTGATGTCGACCTCGGCGCCGGCACTGCGGGCGCCTTCAGCGATGGCCTGCGCCATCTTCTCGATGTGGCCGTAGGACGAGTAATACAGGACAAGAACCTTGCTCATGGGGTATCTCCTTGGAAAGCGGTTGAGAGCGCCAACTCAGTGGGTTGGCCGCGAACTGACAGAAATCGCCGAAAGCTCGGCGTGCAGTGAAGGAAGAACGAACTTCGATGACATGGCTCTAGCGTAGGAGCCATGCATCTCTCGTGGAAGCCTGTTTGTTTCGATGGAATCCATCGAGAAACTAGATACCTACCCACTGCGAGCGCCGGACCGACGCATGCGTTCGTCTCAGGGCAACCGGATCAGATTGAGATTGGGAAGAACGCCGCCGGGAAATTGCTGCAGAGGCCCGCCGCTGCGCAGCGAGCCGATATCGACTGTTGCGAATCCGATGCTGTCCAGGAGGGCCCGGACACGCAACTTCGCATCAGGATCGTCCCCCGACATGAAGAGGACGCGATGGCCGCCTGACTCCCTCGGCTCGGCGGCAAGCAGCGCGGCTCGCAACGTGTTCGCGACCTTGACGACATGCGCCCCAGGAGCGAGCGAGGCCACGATCTCACTGGACGTCGATCCGCCGAGATCCGCGAGGCGATATCCCGGCTGAACGACGGGGTTGGTCGCGTCGATGAGGATGCGACCTTCCCATGCAGGCAGGTCGGCCGTCGCAGCGTCCAGTTCGGACCACGGCACTGCCAACATCACGATGTCCGCGCGCGCGGCCTCCTGCCGTGTTCCAGCTCTTGCCCGCGGCCCCAGTGCGGCCACGAACGGCTGGAGCGACTCAGGGCCCCTGCTGTTGCTGAGGACGACGTCGCCGCCGATCCTTGCCACATGCGTTGCAAATGCGCGGCCGATGCTGCCTGCGCCGATGATGCCGACTTTCATGCCGCCTCCGCCTGCTCAATGCCCCGGGGGCGTCGCAAGGAGTTGCTGCTCCCAGGTGAAGCTCGTGCCCACGACACCCATGTGCTCGACCAGCATCTGCGCCAGCGCTGGAACCGTGGCTGTTCGGGCCCAGTCGCGCTGGAGTTCCGACGCAAAGACAGTCCAGGTGAGGGGAACAGCCCCGGCCTGGATCAGGCGTCGAACGGCCATCTCGTGCGCTTCGAGCGTGACGCCGCCGGAAGCGTCGGTGACGATATAGACCTCGTACCCCTCCCCAAGCGCCTGGATGACAGGCATGGCCAGACAGATCTCCGTCCACAGTGCCGCCATGACGATCTTCCGCTTGCCAGTCTTCTCGACCCAGTCGACCACCTGACGGTCCTCCCAGGTGTTGATGAAGGTCCGGTCGATGGGCTTCTGCTCGGGGAACACGTCCTGGAGCTGCTTGATCAGATAGCCGCCCTGCTTTTCCACCACGGTGGTCAGAAGCGTGGGCACACCGAAGAGCTTCGCCGACTTGGCGAGACCGACGACGTTGTTGATCACCGTCTGCGTGTCGTGACTTCGAAGGCCTGCGAACTGGAAGGGCTGGTGATCGATCAGGATCAGCGCACAGTTGTCGGGCGTCAGCAACGCACCGAGGCCGACTTTCAGGTTCTTGGATTCGCTCATGGCAAGTTTCCCATCTGGTTGAAGGATGACGTTGATTCAGCGCTTTTCGCGGACCACTGCGTTCGGCAGCGGTGCCTCGAGGCGCCCCACCAATGTGCAGACTCACTGTGTCCGGACAACGCCGCTTGCGCGCGTCCATGTATCAGATGACGCGCAGTCGATTCGAAGTTCGTCGATCCGCAGCGGGCCACGCCTTGTCAGTCTTCGCGCATCGCCTGTGCAATCGCTGCGTGCAACGCCTCTCCCGTGAACGGCTTGGGCAGCACCGCATGAACGCTCAGCTGCCGGGCCAGGTCGGGTTGCCCCGGATCACGCCGGAAGCTGGCCGAGACGACGAGGATGCGGCTCGCGCATGCCGCCTGGATCGCGCGGATTCGTGCCGTAGCATGGCGCCGCCCCGACACATCGACGATCACCAGATCGGCCTCGCCGGGCGACACGCTCCTCTCGACCACCTGGTGGCCCGCATCGCCGAGCCAGCGCACGATCAGCTGGCGAACGAGTTCGTCACTCTCGACGATTGCGACGCGATACCGTGTGTGCACCATCCCCTGTCGTGAGGCGAATCCGGACACGGGGTTCGCGGAGGTTCATTGGGCGCCGGATGCCGCACGGCCGTATGACCATAGGCTTGCCCCCCGTGACAGCTGACACATCCTCGCCGCCGAGGGACGCCCCCGACGGGCTCGGCTCAGATGCGGACGACTTCGACGGCAGCCTGGAAGGCGTAGCCCACGCCGCGCTCGGTCACGATGAATCTGGGTGACCTGGCATCGGCTTCGATCTTCTTGCGCAAGCGGCCAACCTGGACATCGACGGACCGGTCGTACACCTCCGCGTTGTGCAGGTGGGAGAGCTCCAACAGTGTCTCGCGCGCCAGCACGCGCTGGGGCGAGGTGAGAAAGGCGACCAGCAAACTGAACTCGCTGTTGCGCAGCGCGACCACACGGCCTTCAGGCGCCGTCAGGCGGCGCAAGCGCAGGTTCAGATCCCATCCTTCGAAGCGGTACGCCCGCACGCAGGACACGACATCGGCCACGGTCTCGTGCATGCGCGCGCGGCGCAGCAAAGCTCGGATACGCGCGAGCAGTTCGCGCGGCGAGAACGGCTTGGTCAGATAGTCGTCCGCACCCATTTCAAGCCCCATGACGCGGTCTGCTTCCTCGAGCCGCCCGGTCAGCAGCATGATGGGCAGCTTCGAGCGCTCGCGCAGTTCGCGCGCGAGCTGCATGCCGTCCTCGCCGGGCAGGCGCACATCCAGCACCACCAGGTCCACGGGCTCGCGCGCCAGCACTTCCTGCATCTCTCGCCCGCTTGCCACGGCCGTCACCCCGATGTCATAGTCGCTGAGGTATCCGCTGATCAGCTCGCGCACCATGGGGTCGTCGTCCACGGCGAGCACCCGAGGCAAGGTCGAGGAGGGGAAGGGTCGGTCTGCGGACATCGCGGGCGATCTTAGGATGGGCCGCGGGTTTCCGGAACTCCAAGAAGTTGGTTCATAACGTTCGAAAAACTTGAAATGTCCTACCTCGGTACACCAACCCACGATCAGTTGCGGGTGTTCCTTGCAGTGGTCGACGCCGGCAGCTTCGCCGGCGCCGGGCGCAGCCTGGTGCGCGCCACATCGGCGGTGAGCTACTCCGTCTCCAAGCTCGAAGAACAGTTGGGCGTCTCGCTCTTCGACCGCGAATCGACACGCAAGCCCCAGCTCACGAAAGCGGGACTCGCCGTGCTCACGGAAGCACGCACGATCGCTCACGGCATCCACGGATTGCGCGCCAAGGTCAAGGCGCTGCAGGAGGGTGTCGAAGCAGAGCTCACGCTCGTCCTCGACGTGATGCTGCCGACGGAACGGGTCCTCGATGCCATCCGGACATTCCGCGCCGAGTTCCCGACCGTAGCGCTGCACCTTCGGGTCGAGGCGCTCGGCGCGGTCACGCAGCTCCTGGTCGACGGCGCGGCCACCATCGGGGTGAGCGGCCCGCCCGACACGCCGATCGACGGCATCGAGCGCGTGGAAGTCGGCAGCGTTCAGCTGATCCCCGTGGCCGCGCCGACGCACCCTTTGGCACGCGCGGGCCGGAACCCGCCCGGCGCCGGCCGCGATCATGTGCAGATCGTTCTGACCGACCGCTCCACCCGGACACAGGGGCAGAGCCTGGGCGTGCACGGCACGCGGACCTGGCGGGTCGCCGATCTCGCCTCCAAGCACATGCTGCTGAAGGAAGGCATCGGCTGGGGCCACATGCCGGAGCCCCTGATCCGCGACGACCTCGAAGCCGGGCGCCTCGTGAGACTCGACCTGCCGGACTGCCGCGGCGGCCCTTATCGACTCTTCGCCATCCACCGGACCGACACGCCTCTCGGACCCGCGGCGTCGTACCTCGTTGCCAGGTTCGAAGCCCAGGCCGCAACGTGAAGGCCACCCCGCTGCGCTGCCCGACATCGATCGAGATGCTTGAGCGTCTCTCGCTCGCGGTCGCCGGTTCGAACGACGGCATCTGGGACTGGAACATTGCCACCAACGACCTGTTCCTTTCCGAACGCTCACAGCGGCTCTACGGCATCGAGCCCGGCCGCGCGGAGCGGCCGATGGCCGAATGGCTCGAGATGGTCAGGATTCATCCCGACGATCTGGTTCGACAAGCTCGGCTGGTCGAGAGCTTCCTGTCCGGCGCACCGCCCCACGAGGAACAGTGGCGCATCCTTCACCCCGACGGCGTGTACCGGTGGGTCAGCGTGCGCGGCGATTGCATCCGCGACGCATCCGGCAAGCCGACGAGAGCCGCGGGGTCTGTCAGCGATATCGACAGCCGCGTACAGACAGAGGCCGCGCTGCGCACCTCGGAAGAGCGCTTTGCGCTGGCCGTTGCCGGCTCGAACGACGGTATCTGGGACTGGAACATCGTCACCAACGAAATGTTCTTCTCGGAACGCACGCAGCGGCTGTACGGACTGCAGCCCGGGCCCACGGTGCGCCCGCGCAGCGAATGGAGGGCGCTCGTCAAGATCCATCCGGATGACGGGGCGCATCAATTGAAGCTGGTGGAGGACTACCTGGCCGGCGGTCCCGCCTACGACGGGAAATGGCGTGTGCTGCACCCCGACGGCGTCTACCGATGGGTGCGCATCCGGGGCATCTGCGTGCGCGACGACACGGGACAGGCGACCCGCCTGGCGGGCTCGGTCAGCGACGTCGATCCGCAGGTGCGAGCGGAGGCGGCCCTGCTGCAGGCGAAGCGGCTGGAAGCCACGGGCACACTCGCCGGTGGCATCGCGCACGACTTCAACAACATCCTCGCAGCCATCCTGGGCTTCGGCGAGATCGCCTTGCGCGACGCCAGGCGCGGCAGCCGGCTGGGCCGCGACATCGAAAACATCATGGTCGCGGGTGAACGCGGGCGTACCCTGGTCGATCGCATGCTGGCCTTCAGCCGCACCGGGATCGTCGCGCGCGTCCCCGTGCATGTGGAAGGCATCGTGCGCGAAGCCGTTGAATTGCTCTCGGCCACCCTGCCCGGCAACGTACGCATCGCAACCCGCCTGAATGCCGGCCGAGCCGCCCTGCTCGGGGACGCCACACAGATGCACCAGGTGTTCATGAACCTCGCCACCAACGCGATCCAGGCCATGCCTGCTGGCGGCACGCTGAGGGTGTCTCTAGACACCCTCTCGTTGAGTTCATCGAGAACATGCACAACTGGCCCGCTGGAACCCGGCGGCTATCTTGTTCTCTCCGTGGCCGACGAAGGGGCGGGCATTTCGGCGGACATCGTGGAACGGATGTTCGACCCGTTTTTCACCACCAAGGAGGCCGGCAGCGGCACGGGCCTGGGCCTCTCGGTCGTCCACGGCATCGTGTCCGACGTCGGTGGCGCCGTCGATGTCAAGACCTCCGGGGCGGGCAGCGAACTGACCGTCTATCTTCCGCGGGCCGACGACATGAAGGATGACCGCGAAGCGGGAAAGCCATCGACACCGCGCGGCAACCACCAGCAGGTGCTGGTCGTCGACGACGAGAGCGCGCTGGTCAACCTGATGACCGAGGTGCTGACCGGCCTGGGGTACGTGCCCGTCGGCTTCACGTCGGGCGGCGAGGCCCTGGCGGCGTTTCGCGCCCATCCGAAGCGCTTCGATGCTGTAATTACCGACGAACGCATGCCGGGACTTTCCGGCACTGCGTTGATCGAGGGGATTCGCGCGATTCGCAAGACCATCCCCATCCTGCTGCTGAGCGGTCATTTCCACGGCGACGAAGCGGGCGCGGGAGATGCCGCCCGCGCGGACGAGATCCTGAAGAAGCCGGCGTCGACGCTGGAGCTGGCCACCTGCCTCGCCAAGCTGCTGCAAAAGTGTGGAGGGCGACGGCTTGCGAAGACGAAGTGACGGCCTCGCGCGACGCGCCAGGTGTCTGGCGTAGCATCGGCGCGCACCATGCTCTCCCTCGCCCTGACCTACTTCCGTGAAGTCGCTCTCAGCGGCTCGATCCGCCGTGCAGCGGAACACCTGTCGATCGCGCCGAGCGCGATCAGCCGCCAGATCGGCCAACTCGAGGCGGAACTGCAGGTCGCCCTGTTCGACCGCCGCGCGCGGCGCCTTACGCTGACGGCCGCCGGCGAGCTGGTGCGCGACTACGCCGCGCGCGCCAGCACCGACGCCGAGGCCCTTCGCGCCTCGCTGCAGCAGATCACCGGGCTGCAGGCGGGACAGGTGCGCATCGGCAGCGTCGAGGGCATGGTCTACTTTCTCTCGCGCTACCTGGCGGGCTTCGACCAGCGTTTTCCGGGCATCCGCGTGAGCGTCTCGATCGTCGGCTCGCGCGCGGTGCTCGAGCTGCTGCGCGACGGCGAGATCGACCTCGCGCTGGCCTTCGGTCTGCCGGCGCGCCACCCCTTCCATGTGCATGCGCGGCTGGAGCAGCCGCTGTGCGCCATCGTCGCCGCGGGCCATCCGCTCGCATCGCGGCGCAGCATCTCGTTCAAGACGCTGGCAGATCAGCGCGTGGTGCTGCCCGACACCACCTTCCAGATCCGCTCGCTGATCGACGCCATCGCGCTGAAGACCAAGACCTCGCTCACACACGTGATCGAAGCGAACACCCTCGACATGGCCAAGGGCATCGTGCGCCATTCCGAGCTGATGACCTTCCTGCCGCGCTACGCCGCGCTGCGCGAGATCGCCGGCGGCGAGCTGTGCGCGGTGCCGCTGCAGGAGCGCGACCTGGCCCAGACCCACATCAGCCTCGTCACGATGCCCTCGTACCAGCCGTCGCCGGCCGCGCGCAAGCTGCTGCAGACCTTCAAGTCCGGCATGGGCCGCTACGGCACTACCGCCGCCGAGCGCGGCTAGCGTCTTCTCTGTTCTCATTTCGGCAACACATGGGTGCCGAAGATCGGCTTCTTTGCGGCGCACAAGCTGCATAGAGTCGACACCCACGGAGACATTCACCCATGACCCAAGTCGTCGATTTCCAGCCCGGTGGCTACCGCTACATCCAGGCCGTTTTCCAGTACTCGGCCGGCGTCGCCGCACTGCCGGGCTTTGCCATCGAGCGCGTGGTGTTCCAGCGCCCGCCCGCGCTGCTCGCGGGCTTCGACGCCATCGCCGCCCACCTGGCGCAGCGCGGCCGGCCGTTGTCGGCGCTGTGCGGCTGCGAGCTGCGCTCGCCCGCGCCGCTGTCCGACGGCGGCTTCGTCGAGTTCAACCGCCTCTACGTGCGCACGCTGCAGGACTGGGGACTGGTGCACGGCGACATCAACCCCGTGGCTCGCACCAATGTCTGCCCGGCGTACGAGCCGCCGGCATCGCCGGCCTTCCATGCCTTCTCCTACACCGTGCCGGACGACGGCACCGCGCTGCCGGACTTCGTGGTGGCCGGCGGCGGCGAAGCGCCCGAGGGCCAGGGCGACTACCGCGACGTCATGGTGCGCCTGGGCGACACCAGTCTCGAAGGCCTGCGCGAGAAGGTGCGCTACGTCGTGGCCGAGATGACGCGGCGCCTCACGGCACTGGGCTTCACCTGGCAGGACGCGATCGCGACGCAGGCCTACACGGTGCACGACATCGGCCCGCTGGTTCGCGAAGAACTCGTCCAGCGCGGCGTGGCCCGTATGGGCCTCACCTGGCAGTACACCCGCCCGCCCATCGCCGACATGGAGTACGAGATGGACGTGCGTCGCGTGGCTCGTGAGTTGGTGCACGCCTAGGCGGCGAACGGAACGCAGGGGCAACGCCATGGCCACGGCAGCACACCTCAGCGCCGACCTCGCGGCCGGCACAACCACCTCGCGCGCACTGGTCGAGGCGGCGCTCGCGCGCATCGCCGACCCCGCGGGCGAAGGTGCACGCGCCTTCACCCACGTCGATGCCGAGGGCGCGCGCCGGATGGCCGACGCCTCCGACGCGATGCGCCGCAGCGGCACCGTGCGCTCACCCGTCGAAGGCCTGCCGGTGTCGGTGAAGGACCTGTTCGACCTGGCTGGCCAGGTCACGCGCGCGGRCTCGGTGGTGCGTGCCGATGCTGCACCGGCCGTGCGCGACGCCCTCGCCGTCGAGCGGCTGCGCGCCGCCGGCGCGGTGCTGCTGGGCCGCACCAACATGGTCGAGTTCGCCTTTGGCGGCGTCGGCCTGAACCCGCACACCGGCACACCGCGCAACCCCTGGGACCGCACCACCGGCCGCGTGCCGGGTGGTTCGTCCTCCGGTGCCGGCGTGGCGCAGGCGGATGGCATGGGTGTGATGGCGCTGGGCACCGACACGCGCGGCTCGGTGCGCATCCCGGCGGCGCTGTGCGGCGTGGTGGGCTTCAAGCCGACCGCGCGGCGGGTGCCGGCCGAAGGCGCCTTCCCGTTGTCGTGGACGCTCGATTCCATCGGCCCGCTGGCCGACTCCGTCGACTGCTGCGCGCTCTTCGACGCGATCCTGGCCGGCACGGCGCCCACACCGCTCGCGCCGCTGGAAGCGCGCGGCCTGCGCCTGCTCGTGCCCGAGGGCGGCCTGATGGACGACCTCGACCCCGAGGTGGCGCACGCTTTCTCGACCGCGCTGGCGACGCTGTCGCGTGCCGGGGCGCACATCGTCACCGCCCCCATACCGTCGCTGGACGCGCATCCGCGCTACTTCGAAGGCGGCGGCATCGCGGGAGCGGAAGCCTACGTGGTGCACCGCGAGAGCCTGGACCGGCTCCCGCTCTACGACCCGCGCGTCGGGCAGCGCCTGGCGCTGGGCGCCGGCATCAGCGCCGCCGACCACATCGTGCTGCTGCGCCTGCGCGCCTCGGCCATCGCAGCCTTCGCGGAAAGGGTGGCCCCGTTCGACGCGCTGCTGCTGCCCACCGTGGCCTGCATCGCGCCGCCCCTTGCCGAGGCCGACCGCAGCGACGACGACTACGTGCGCTGGAACCTGCGCATCCTGCGCAACGCCGGGGTCGTCAATTTTCTCGACGGCTGCGCCCTCACCCTGCCCTGCCATGCACCGGGCACGGCGCCGGTCGGGCTGATGGCCTGCGGCGCGGCGGGCACCGACCGGCACCTGCTGGCGGTGGGTGCCGCCATCGAGCGAGCGCTCGGGCCGCGTGCGCGAGAAGAATCGAATTTCAAGTAGGAGACCCCCCATGAAGACCCCATCGCAACGCCTCCTGGGCGCCCTCTGCGGCTTGGCGGCCGCGCTCGCCCTCGCAGGCACCGGCCACGCACAGGACATCAAGGAGCGCAACTTCAAGCTCGCGTTCGTCAACCAGAAGGAACACCCACAGGGCATGGGCGCGCAGCGCTTCGCCGACCTGGTGGACAAGAAGAGCGGCGGTAAGATGAAGGTGAAGCTCTTTCCCGCCGGCGTGCTCGGCGGCGATGCGGCCGTCATCTCGTCGCTGCAGGGCGGCACGGTGGACCTGACGATGGTCGTGCCCGGGTCGATCTCGGTGGCCATCAAGGAGTTCTCGCTGTTCGACCTGCCCTTCCTCTTCAACAACGAGAAGGAGGCCGACTTCGTGCTCGACGGCCCGGTCGGGCGCAAGCTGCTGGACAAGTTGCCCGAGAAGGGCCTGGTCGGCCTGACCTACTTCGAGCACGGCTTTCGCAACGTCACCAACAGCCGCCGCCCCGTGGCGAAGATGGAAGACCTGCAGGGCCTGAAGCTGCGCGTGATGCAGATCCCCGTGATGATCGACATGTTCAGCGCACTTGGCGCCAACCCCTCGCCGCTGCCCTTGCCCGAGGTCTATACCGCGCTGGAGCAGAAGGCCGTGGACGGCCAGGAGAACCCGTACTCGCTGGTCGAGGCCTCGAAGTACTACGAGATCCAGAAGTACGCCTCCGACACGCGCCACACTTTCAACCCGATCGTGCTGCTGTTCAGCAAGAAGACCTGGGACAAGCTCTCGGCGGACGAACGCAAGGTGCTGGCCGACGCCGCCAAGGAAGCCCAGCCCTACCAGCGCAATGCCAACCGCGAGGTGAACGCGAAATCGGCCGAGTTCCTCAAGAGCAAGGGCATGACGCTGACGGCGTTTCCGGCGCAAGAACGCGAGCGGCTGCGCGAGAAGCTCAAGCCCGTGACAGAAAAATACGTGAAGCAGATCGACCCGGCGCTGGCGCAGGAGCTGTTCTCCGAGCTCGACAAGGCACGGGCCGCCAAGTAGCCACCGCCCGACAACCGCACAAGGAAAGAAGATCATGGCTCGCCTGATCGATGGCTACTGTCGCCTGCTGGAGGGCCTGATTGCGCTGTTCCTGGCGATCATGGTGGTGCTGGTGTTCGGCAACGTGGTGCTGCGCTATGGCTTCAACTCCGGCATCACGGTGTCGGAAGAAGTTTCGCGCTGGCTGTTCGTCTGGGTCACCTTCCTGGGCGCGATCGTCGCGCTCAAGGAGCACGCCCACCTGGGCACCGACATGCTGGTGTCGCGGCTGCCGCTGTTCGGCAAGAAAGCCTGCCTGGTGGTGGGCCAGCTGCTGATGCTGTTCATCGCCTGGCTGCTGCTCGACGGCAGCCTCGAACAGGCACGGATCAACTGGGACGTGGCCGCGCCGGTCACGGGCATGTCCAGCGCCTTCCTGTACGGCTCGGGCGTGGTGTTCGCCGCCTCGGCGGGGCTGCTGATCCTGCGTGAGCTGTGGCGCGCGCTCACCGGCCAGCTCAGCGAGGCCGAGATGGTGATGGTCAAGGAATCGGAGGAACAGGGCGAGCTCGAGGCGCTGCAGGCCGAACTGGCGCGCGAAGAAGCGGTACAGGCCAGGTCGCCCGGAGAACGGCCATGACGGTCGCCATCTTCATCGGCGCGCTGCTGGGCGCCATGGCGCTCGGCATTCCGATCGCCTTCGCGCTGCTGGCCACGGGCGTGGCCCTGATGTGGCACCTGGACCTTTTCGACGCCCAGATCCTGGCGCAGAACGTGGTCAACGGGGCCGACAGCTTTCCGCTGCTGGCTGTGCCCTTCTTCATGCTGGCCGGCGAGATCATGAACGTCGGGGGGCTGTCGCGCCGCATCATCGACCTGGCGCTGGCGCTGGTCGGCCACATCCGCGGCGGCCTGGGCTACGTCACGATCATGGCGGCGGTGCTGCTGTCGGCGCTGTCGGGCTCCGCGGTGGCCGACGCCGCCGCGCTCACCGCGCTGCTGCTGCCGATGATGGTCTCGGCCGGACACGACAAAGCGCGCTCGGGCGGGCTGATCGCGGCCTCGGGAATCATCGGCCCGGTCATTCCGCCGAGCATCGGCTTCGTGATCTTCGGGGTGGCGGCCAACGTGTCCATCACCAAGCTGTTCCTGGCCGGCATCTTCCCGGGCCTGCTGATCGGCGCCGCGCTGTGGTTCACCTGGTGGTGGCTGGGCCGGCGCGAGCAGATCGTGGCGCCGCCGCGCCGCTCGCGCGCCGAGGTGCTGCAGACGCTGCGCGCCTCGGGCTGGGCGTTGATGCTGCCGGTGATCATCCTGGTCGGCCTGCGCGCGGGCGTGTTCACGCCCACCGAGGCCGCCGTGGTCGCAGCGGTCTATGCGCTGTTCGTCTCCACCGTCGTCTACCGCGAGCTGAAGCTGCGCCAGCTCTACACCATCTTCGTCACGGCCGCCAAGACCACCTCGGTGATCATGCTGCTGATCGCCGCCGCGATGGTGTCGGCCTGGCTCATCACGGTGGCCGACCTGCCCAGCAAGGTGATCGGGCTGCTCGAGCCCTTCATGGCCAGCCCGACGCTGCTGCTGGTCGCGATCATGGTGCTGGTGATGATCGTCGGCACCGCGATGGACATGACGCCGACGATCCTGATCCTCACCCCCGTGCTGATGCCCGTAGTCAAGGCGGCGGGCGTCGACCCGGTCTACTTCGGCGTGCTGTTCATCATCAACAACTCGATCGGGCTCATCACCCCGCCGGTGGGCACCGTGCTCAACGTGGTGGCCGGCGTCGGCCGCATGAAGATCGACGAGGTCACCAAGGGTGTGTGGCCCTTCATGCTGGCCGAGCTGGCGGTGATGTTCCTGCTGGTACTTTTTCCCTCGCTCGTCACCGTGCCGGCCCGATGGTTCGGCGGCTGACGGAACGACCGGCTCGCCCATCTTCAACACAACACATCGACAAGGACATTCATGAAGACACTGAAGAGGACACTGGCACTCGTGACGATCGGCCTGGCGGCGGTGGCTACATCGGCGCAGGCGCAGACGCGGCCCGTCGTGCAGTTCATCGCCACGGGCGGGACCATCGCCATGAAGATCGACCCCGTCACCAAGGGCGTCGTGCCTGCGATCTCGGGTGACGACCTCATGCAGACGGTGCCGGATGCCGGCAAGTACGCGACCATCGAGGTCAACAACTTCTCGGCCATGTCGTCCAACTACATCGAGGCGAAATGGTGGACGCGCCTGACCAAGGCCGTCGACGACGCGCTCGCGCGCCCCGAGGTGGCCGGCGTCGTGATCGCGCACGGCACCGACACCATGGAAGAAACGGCCTACTGGCTGGACCTGACCGTCAAGTCCGACAAGCCGGTGATCCTGATCGGCGCGCAGCGCAATGCCTCGTCGCCGGACTTCGACGGCCCGCGCAACCTGCTCAATGCCATCCGCATCGCCACCGCGCCCGAAGCGCGCGGCAAGGGGGTCATGCTGGCGATGAACAACCAGATCAACGCGGCGCGCAACGTCACCAAGACGCACACGGCCAACGTCGAGACCTTCAAGTCGGGCGACTTCGGTTTCCTGGGCGAAGTCTGGGACGACAAGGTCGTCTTCACCCGCACGCCGCTGCGCCGCCAGCACATCGACATCGGCACCGCCGAGATGCCGCGCGTGGAGATCGTGGCCATGTTCGGCGGCGCCGACGGATCGCTGATGCGCTACGCCGTCGACCAGGGTGCCAAGGGCATCGTGGTGCAGGCGGTCGGCATGGGCAACATGAACGTCTCGATGTTCGAGGCGCTCAAGTACGCCCTGTCGAAGGGTGTTCCGGTGGTCGTCGCCACGCGCGTGCCCAACGGTCGCACGATGCCGGTCTATGGCTTCGTGGGCGGTGCCAAGACCAGCTACGAAGCCGGGGCCGTGATGGCCGGCGACCTGAGCCCCCAGAAGGCGCGCCTGCTGCTCATGCTCCAGCTGCACCGCGGCGTCACTGGCAAGGCAGAGCTGCAAGCCGCGTTCGACCGATAGGCCAGGCCTGGCCCGAAAGGGCCGTTTACAGCATCGACTCGGGGATCACCAGCGACTGCAAGTAGAGCTTGACGCGGGTCGCCAAGTCCGCACCAGGCTCTTCACCCGTCATCACGACGGGCGGATCGCTGTCGATGCGCCTCCATTCCAGCGCACTGTCGCTGCCTGGCTGGAGACGGACCTGGAACGCAGCGTGCTGCATCAGCTCGCCGAAGAAGGCGCTCGCCTCCTCGGCCAGCGCGGGGCAATCGTTGCGCATGCCGAACTCGGTGTCCAGCGCGTCCGAGCGCGGGTCCATGTTGACCGAGCCATCACGGTGGGTCTTGATCAGCTCGACCGCCCGCTCCAGCCGCAGCCGCAGCAGCCATGCGTGGGCATGCCGGCCGTGCGCAGAAAGAGCTTCAGGAACCGGAACCGATCTAGGCCCAGTAGCAGGGCCAAGTCTTCAAGAAGAATCTTGTCGCATAGACGCGCTTCCATGAAATCGCGCACGCGCAGAAGCTGTCGGGGCGTCAATGTGCCGGCGACGACCTGCGGCGACGGCTTCAGCAGCCGCGCAAACAAGGACTCGAAGAGGTCCACGCGTGCTTCCTTCAGCAACGGATCGGCCGAGGCGTTCTGCAGCGCCGCGTGCATGGCGAGCCGCGTGTCGCGCAGCACCGCCGCGGCTTGCGAGGGAAAATGGTGCTTGGAATCACGACCTTTCATTGCGATCTCGAAGCCGTTTCAGTCAGAGGCCACCTGCAGGATCTGCGTGCGGTGCAAAAAATCTGGGAGATTGAGGGACTGAAAAAGCTACGGCGCGGCCACTGCAGGATTCTTCGGCGATTCTCGGAATGAGCAGGCACATCACCCCTCTAGCCGTGCCATTCAAGGAAGAGTCCGTTTCGCGTCTTGCAATCATCTTTCCGGAGTCGGGGGCGCGTCTTTCGCTCGCAAACGCGTTCGCGAGCCTTCCCCGTGAGCAAATCCGATGCTCCGAAAAATCCTGACGGATACGGGCTCCGCGCCGGACACTGCGAGCCACTTCTAAGCATCGATGTGCTCCAACGCACTGGGTTTCACGCGCGCGCCGCGGATGCGCAGCGGAAAGGTACGGGCTCTTCAGCTTGACTTACTCAGTCAAACAGCCGCCACGAGGCACTGGGTTATTCAGACCTCCCGCAGGCACTCCAAGAATACTTTGGCCGACGATTTCAGTCATGAATGCGTGAGCATCTCGGCGGACTGGGGCATCTCGGGCCAATACCTCACGCGGCTGTCGACCACAGCGCATCGCTACGGATCAGGAGCTTCGAGGGCCGATCGCACGCGATTGCGTTCCTGTCGGCCCATTGCGAATGGGGAGCGCATTCGTCTGCTGCTGACGCGCAAGTTCCACGCGCTCGCGCCAAGCGGGACCGGCCGCTGTCGCCCGCCGCACAGGCGCTCTCGGACTTCCTGTTCGCCTACGTGGAACAGAACTCTTGGAGCACCTGAGGCCGCGTAGCCCGTCGCGTTCGCGTCAGCCATTCCACTGTGCCATGTAAAGGCCTGCGTTGTAATCGGTCACATAGACCAGCCCCTGCGGATCGACAAAGAGGTCGGCCGAGTGGATGACTTTGTGAATGCCGGGTCGCGGGTCCATCCAGTAGGCCGGTGGTGGCGGAACGAAGTACCCCGCCTCCTGCGGCCGGAATGGATCCGAGATGTCGAAGGCGCGAACCCCAGCGTTCTGGTAAGTCGCGAAGACGAAGTTTTCGCTCTGGAAGCTCTCGGGCCGGTTTTCGTGCAGGTTGTGAGGGCCGAAGTGGCCACCCTTCTTCACGTAGTCCTGCTCGGAGGGGATCGGAAACGTCGCGATTGTGGCCGGCTGCTTCGGAGCGCGGATGTCGAGGACCCAAGTGTGTTTGAGCGGTTCTTGGTCGCTGTTGGCTACGGCTTCGTCCGCGACAATCAGCAGATTGCGCCCGGGCAGCGGCAGCGCGCTGTGCGTGCCGCCCGCGAACGGTGGGCTCCAGTTGCGGTGGGCGATCAGTTTTGGGTGAGCCTTGTCGCTGATGTCCAGCAGCGTCAGGCCGCCGTCGCGCCAGCAGCCGTAAGCCATGTCGCCACTGATGACTGCGTGGTGCAGCGCTACGCGTCCGGCAAATGCATGCTTCTCGCCACCCGCCGCCCACATGCCCGGCATCCACCAGCGGCCGATCTCGCGCGGCCGCACGGGGTCTTGCAGGTCGATGACGATAAAGATGTGGTCGGTAAAACCGTCCAGGATGGCCGAAGCGTAGGCATAACGCCCGCCCACCCACCAGATGCGATGAAGCCCGAGTCCTTGCACCGGCATGAAACCGATGGGCCGGGGATTGGCGCGATCCGAGATGTCGTAGACGCGCATGCCGGCGGAGTAGTCGATGCCACGCTTGCCGAATTTGCTGCTGTCCACACCTTCGATCGAGCGGCCGTAATAGTCCTGCTCCTTCACGTATACCGAATAGAAATTGAACTCCTCGATCACCAGCATCAGGTCACCGTGGGTCTGCAGGTGGATCGACCAGGAGCGCGGATGCACAGGAAGGAACTTGACCGGAACGGGCCGCCTTGGGTCCCGCACGTCGATGACGGAGACTCCGCCGCTGAACAAATGCGCCACGTACGCATACCCGCCAGATACCATGACTTGCACGCCGTCGGCCCGCCCGCCCTGGTCCGAATGGCCGACCAGGCTGAAATTCCTCGTGGCCTCCGGCTGAGTGAGGTCCCGATTCATGGCGCAACCCTTACCGCCGTAGCGAATGTCGCGCCGGCACGCGGGTGAACCAGAGCCTGCGGATTGACAAGATTGGCCTCGCCCTGCCCGCTGAGCATCGTCCACATGTTGCGCGCGCCCTGCCAGCCCATGTTCTGCACGCCCTCGAACGTCCAGGCCGCGACATGAGGAGTCGCCAGCACATTGTCCAGAGTGAACAGGATGTCATCGGGGTTGGGCGGCTCGACGTCGAACACGTCAAGGGCGGCGCCGCCGATGGCGCGGCGTCCCAGGGCTTCGCGCAGTGCCGCGTAGTCGACAAGTGCGGCGCGACCGGTATTGATCAGCAAGGCGCTGGGCTTCATTCGTGCCAGGGCGGCCGCATCGATCATGTGGTGGTTCTGGGCCGTGGGCGGCGCATGCAGGCTCACGACATCGGCACTGCCCAGCAGGTGCTCCAAGGTGACAAGTTCGACTCCCGGCGGTGCTTGGGTGACGAATGGATCGTAGGCCAACAGCTTCATGTTCCAGCCGGCCAGTCTCTGGGCGACACCGCGGCCGATGCGTCCCAAGCCGACGATGCCCAGCGTCGTGCCCTCCAGGTAGGTGGCGAAGGTGTCGGCGCGCCAACCGCCCTGGCGCATGTAGGCGGGTGTCCACACGTTCAAGCGCTTGCGCAGGGCCAGCATCATCGCGATCGCGTGCTCGCAGACAGGGTTGATTTGCGAATCACCGCCGGTGTGGGCGACCAGTATTCCGAGTTCGGTCGCGGCGTCAACGTCGATGCTGTCCACGCCGATCCCGAATTTGGAAATGCAGCGCAAGTGCGGCAACGCTTCAAGCACCGCACGCGAGAAATGCGCACCGCTTGCGCCCATGACGCCGTCGTAGCCCTGGGCCGCCTCGATAATTTCGTCCGCACTGTAACGCTTGAAGCCCGGCTGCCACATGGCGCGCTCGGTATCGACGGTCACACCGCGCTCGCGCAACCACTCGACCGACTCGAGCGTCGGGTCCACCTGCTCGAACACCAGGACTCGGGCGCCCGACAGGAATTCGTGCTCCGGGTGCTGCATCAGATGGCCTTCCGTGCCGCAGCCACGTAGTCCTCGCGCGGTGGCGAGAACACATCGACCAGGATCGCGACCTCGGGCCCGATGGCCCGCGTGGACCCATGTGGCGCGCCGGGCGCGATACGGCAAACATCGCCCGGACCAAGCAACACGGGCGTGCCGTCGACCGTTGTCTCGATGCGCCCGGAAACCACGACGGTAAATTGCTCGTGGTGGACGTGGGCGTGCAAGCCCGTCGGCTGGCGCAGCGGGTCGATGGTCCAGCGCACCAGCGTCACGGCGGTGCCTTCCATCACCGTGCCCTGGAGATCGGGACGGACGTCATGGAGCGGCCCGGCGCCGGCCAGAAAAACATTGGATTCGGTTGTCGTGGTCATGGGTTCAGGCAAGCGGACGTATCGAGGATGTAAAGGCCAGTGGAAAAGTCGCACACATACATCAATCCCTGGGCATCGACGAATACGTCGGAGGAGCCATAGGAGTGAAACAGCTGCGCGCCAGCAGTGGACGCGGCCGGGCGCGGCGGCACGAAGTAGCCGATTTCGGCCGGACGGAACGGGTTGTCCAGGTTCACCACCCGCACACCGGCGTTCTGGTAAGTGGCGAAGATGATGCTGGAGCTTTGCCAGCTGCCCGATCGGTTTTCATGGACGTTGTGCGGGCCGAAGTGGCCGCCCACGCCGCGGTAGTTCTGTTCGGACGGCGTCGGAAGCGTGGCGATGTTCACGGGATTGGTTTTGTCGCGCACATCGATGACCCAGCCATGCTTGTCTACGTCGGCGCCGTCATCCAGCACAGCTTCATCCAGGGCGACGACCAGGCCGCGATCCGCCAGGGGCAGGCAGACGTGCGTGTTGCCGCCGAAGGGGGGCGACCAGTTGTGGTGCGACATCAGCTGTGGATTTGCCGGATCGTTGACGTCGAGCAGCGTCATGCCGCCGTCACGCCACGCGCAATAGGCGATGCCTTGCGAAACGATGGGATGGTGCAAGGCATAGCGCGCGGACCATGTCGGTTTTTCGCCGCCGTCGTGCCACATGCCCGGTATCCACCAGCGGCCGGCCTCCTTGGGCGCGGCGGGATCGGCCATGTCGATCACGATGAAGATGTGATCGACGTAGCCGTCGATCAGGGCCGACGCGTAGGCGTAGCGGCCGCCATCGAACCAGACCCGGTGCACGCCCAGGCCCTCGACCGGCATGTAGCCAATCTGCCGCGGCATCGAAGGATTGGAAATGTCGAAGACCTTCAGCCCGGCCGAATAGTCCTGGCCACGGACACCGAAGAGCTTGCTGCTCAAGCCAATTGATCGGCCGTAGTACTGGCGGGCATCGGCGATGAGCTGGCGCTTTTTGTGGAAGTTGACCTCGTCGACCACCAGCAACAGGTCGCCATGGGTCTGCAAATGGATGTTCCATGTGCCCGGGGGCGCTTCAAGCCGGGCCCTGGCGACCGGCTGGCGCGGATCCGCCACATCGAGAATCGTCACTCCGTCGGCATGGCCGACATAGGCATGGCTCTTGTGGACCATGACCTGGACGCCGCTGCCAGCAGGCGCATGGCCCTCCAGTTTCAGGTTGCGACAAAGCGGATCACTGGCGTACGGGGCCATCGCAGGTTCTGTTAAATAAATGCATAGTGGATCCACTTTAAATCAATTCTGATGTCCACGTCAAGGTGGATACACTTGCCCCAAAAGGACCAACATGACAAGTAGCCCCGCTCCAGCGAAGGCGTCGCGCGCCACGGTATTGGCCGTTCGAGATCAACTTCGCAGCGCAATCCTCAATGCCGAACTGCAGCCCGGCGACGAGCTCTCGAGCGTTCAGCTGTCGCAGCGATACGGCGTGAGCCGCACGCCCATGCGCGAGGCGTTGCGCATGCTGCAGGAGGAAGGGCTGGTGCATGCCCACAGCAACCGCCGCCCCCGCGTGGCCGGCTTCGACGCCGATGAACTCGAGCTGGTCTACGCCAGTCGCCTGCTGCTGTCGGCCCTTGCCACGACGCTCAGCGTGCCCAAATTCACTTCCCAGGAAATCGGTGAACTGCGCGCCCTCAACGCAGCGATGAAACAAGCCGCGGCCGCGGGCGAGGCGGATCGCTGGCAGACGCTAGACCGCGAGTTTCATTTCGCTCACGCCCGGCACGTGCCGGCCGCGCTGCGGCGGGAACTGGAACAGTTGCACGCCCGGGCCGGGCTGTACCGGCGGATGTGGGTCCGCGACAAGCCCTACCGTATGCCCTCCACCGACATGGAACACGACGCGATCATCGAGGCGTGCGCCGCCGGCGATGTTCGCGCCGCCGTTGGCCATGTGGTACGACATCTTTCGAAAGTCGCCTTCAACCTGCTAGCCGACACCCTTCCCGAGCGTGAGCCGACGATAGTGAGGGCGGCGCTGCAGCTCGCGCTGAGCCAATCACCACCCTGAGAGCCGGCTAGAAGTGCTTCGCGCGTAAGTGGATCCACCTCATTGACATATTTCTGGGTGTCTCGTACATTGCGAAAAGTGGATCCACTATTTCAGGAGATCCCAAACTCAGCACTGGATTGGAGACGACAATGAAAATGCATGCCGGACCTCGGGCGCTTTGGGCCAAGCCTCGGGCTTGGGTCGCCTTTGCGGCGCTCGCCCTCGCGTTTGGAACGTCCGCGGAAGCGCAAACGTATCCCGACCGGCCGATCAAATGGGTCGTCCCGTTTGCCGCTGGCGGCGGTGGCGACACCACCGCGCGGCTGGTGGCGCGCGAGGCCGAGAAAATGCTGGGCCAGCCCTTCGTCGTGGAGAACAAGCCCGGGGCGGCCACCATCGTCGGTGCCCAAGCCTTCCTGTCGTCCCCCAAGGATGGATACACCGTTTTCTCCGGGAACGACTCGCTGGCCACCAACCTGTACCTGGTCGAGAAGGTGCCCTACAAGCTCGACGACTTCGTCGGAATCTCAGTCATCAGCAAGTCGCCCCTGGCCTTGGTCACGCGCGCGGACTTCCCCGCCAAGGACGCGGCCGAGCTCATCGCCCAGATCAAGGCCAGCAACGGCAAGCTCTCATACGGGTCTTGGGGCATCGGCAGCACCTCGCACCTGGCCATGGAAACGCTGTTGGACCGCACCGGAGCCAATGCGGTTCATGTGCCCTACAGCGGATCCGCCCCGGCATCGCTTGCCCTCATGAGTGGCCAGATCGATCTGATGTTCATCGACGTGGGCACCGGCCTTCAACCCGTGAAGGCCGGCAAGATCAAGCTCTACGCGATCTCGACCAAGGAGCGCAACGTTGCGTTTCCCRATACGCCCACCTTGGGCGAGGCATTGCTGCCTGGCTTCGACATGTACTCCTGGAACGGCCTCTGGGTGCGCGCGGGAACGGCTGCCCCCGTCCTGCAAAAGCTCAGCGTGACGGTACAGACCGTGGTCAAGTCGGCCGACTTCCGCAAGGACCAGTTCGATCGCGGGAATATCCCCTGGGGCAGCACACCGCAGGAGTTGGACAACCTGCTGCACGACAACGCGCGAGCGTACAAGAGCATCATCGAGAAGCGAAACATCCGCATGCAATGAGCCTGTTTCCCATTGATCCGGGACGTGTCTCGATCGGAACATTTGTCAAAACGCCAAGTCACCAGACCGTGGAGATACTGGGGCTGTGCCGGCTCGACTTCGTCGTGCTGGACGCCGAGCACGCGGCGTTCGATCGCACGAGCATGGACGTCATGCTGCTGGCCGCACGCGCCGCAGGCCTTCCGATGCTCGTGCGGATTGCCGAGCGCACGGATGCGGCGGTGCAGTGCGCTCTTGACCTGGGCGCGGCCGGGATTGTCGTGCCCCACGTCGACTGCGCCGCCGACGCCATTGACGCGGTTCGAGCAGCCCGCTTTGTAGGTGGCCGGCGTGGCCTTTCGCTTTCCCCGAGGTTTGCCAATTACGGGACGATGGGACAACGCGATGCGGTGGCGCGAGGCGACCAATGCGCCATCGTCTGCCAGATTGAAAGTGCGGCGGCCGTACGCGAGGTTGAGGCCATCGCTGCCGTCCGCGGAGTTTCGGCGCTGCTGATCGGGCGCCTGGACCTCGCGCTATCGCTCGGCGTCGAGGGTCCGGCCCATCCGGCCGTGCTTGCCGCTGTGCGGCGTATCGTCGCGGCAGCCCGTGCGGTGAAGTTGCCAATAGTCGTGGCCATCGGCTCGCATTTGGAAATGGCCGACATGCACAGGGAGGGTGCGCATGCCTTCATCATCGGCTCGGATCAATCCTTGCTCAAGGAGGCAGCAGGCGGCCTGAGGACCGCACTGGGCACGCAGCCCTTGCTCTAAGCGTGGTACCTGAGCAAGCATTCTGGCAACTCCATGTCGAGGTCGCGCTGCCAAGGGGCGCCGTGGACGCTAATTCCCACTTGCCGGGACAGAACGTGATGCCGACGCTGAAGTTGGCGAACTCAGTGCGAGGAAGGCGACCAAGCCGAAGAGTGCCGCCGTTCGATTTCATGGCGACAACCCTCTCAAAAGAGGCTCTGTTGAATATCAAGTGGGTTGCGGAGCATGCGGGTTGATCGCTTGAAAGTCGAGCTTCCCGGCGATCAGGAAGATGACCGTCTTGATGGTGGACAGGCGAACGAAGGCGCGCGCGCGCCGCTTGGCAGCCTGGAACAGGCCGTTGATGGCCTCGAGGAATCCGTTGGTCTGGCGCGTCTGCGTCCAGGCCACGATGCCGTCCATGTGGCGGCGCACGAGCTCGGCAACTTCCTTCATCGGTTGGACCTTCGAGCGCATGACGCAGGTGCTCCAGTACTGCAGCATGTGGCGCGTCACGTTGACCTGCTTGCGCTCGAGGATCTCTCGCAAATGCTCCTTGTAGAGCCACGCTCGGGCCGTGCGTTTAAGGGTCGGCTGTGTGATCAATGCGTAGAGATCGGCGGCGGCCTCGGGCTTGAGGCTGTAGCTGTCCTTGAGCAGCGTCCAGCGCATGCCTTTGAGGGTCTTGTCGGTACGCTGTTCGATGCGCCGTGTCCTGTCCACCGCGGCGTTGGCGTGCCAGATGACGTGGAACTTGTCGAACGTGATTCGAGCGTTGGGCAACTCCTCGCTCACGCCCTTGATGAAGGCCGGCGACATGTCGATGCTCACCGAACTGATCTGCTCTGGGGCACAGCCATGAGCCTCCAGATCGCAGGCCAGTGCCGCAATGGTCTGGGCGTCGCGGCCCTCGGTGACGAAGAGCACGCGGCGAGCGACCGCGTCGGCGGCGAAGGTCACATAGTCGTGTCCTCGGGCACGCGAGGTCTCGTCGATGGCCAGTGCGGTGACTTCGCTGAAGTCGGCCAGCCCCAACGCCATCTCCACGTAGCGATTGCAAACCTCCATGACCCGATAGGCGGACTCGCCCACGATGCGCGCGACGGCCGCAAAGGGCATCTGCTGCGCAAGCATCAGCACGAGCGCCTCGAACAGCAGCGTGAAGCCCGACAGGCGCCCGGCAAAGTCGGGCTCGACCAGGCGAACCGAGCCATTGGGCATCTTCACGCGCGGCGTGCGCACGTGCAGATGGCACTCGTGCTGGAAGAAGTTCAGGTGCCGATAGGTCTTCGCCACCGTGTCGTGCACGGGGTGCGTGCCCTCATGCCCGGCGATCGCGAAGTGTGTTCCAGGCTCGAAGTCGACCAACACGGTCAGCACCCTGGCACCCTCATCGAACTCAACCGACTTCACCGACCACGGCGCAGCAATCCCGAGCGCCGCTTCGAACAGCTTGGCAGTCATTGCGCAACCCCTCAAAGAGTTCAGCCAGCCGAAATATTACCCACTCGAAATTCAAGAGAGGCTCAAAAGACAACGGCTGATATGGCCGCAGAACCAAGTCCTTGTTGACCATCACCCGTATCGGAATGCCCGGCCGGATCGTCAGCGTCGGCTGCATGCTTACGTTGCGTGGTCGATTTGCCTGCACCATTGGCGTCGAGCAGCGCGTGGATCTCACCGGCGCGCACGTCGAGGCTCACGCCGTGCAGCGCGACTATGGAGCGCTGGTACACAGCCTCGATGCGCAACAAGGGAGTTGTGCTTCTTGCCGGGGCCCATGTCGCCCAAGCGCGGCAGCACGTCGCCGCCGAGGCCGCGCAGTGTGGTGCTTTCAAGTTGCAGAGCCAAATCGTTGCATACCCGCTCGGCTTCACACCGAGAGGTTGAAGTGCCGATCACGACGAGGTCTGCGCTTGCTCTCTTGCCCCAATACGGGTGGCAGCGATATTCACATCGTGACGCCATCCTAGGGCAAGTGGACCAATTCGCCATAGGCTGCGCGCCATGGCTTGTGCCTGCTCGGCGCGGCGCGCAGACTCATGCTCCCCGTCTGGAGGCATAGATCATGACGATTCCGTACTTTGTCTTGACGCCCGATCAGCGCGAAGCTCCCCTGAATGTGGTTGGCACGCAAGTCACGGTGCTTGCGTCGAATGCGCCAACACAGAGCTATGGGATCACTTTTCAACAGGGGAACGAGGGAACCGGTCCGCCTCCGCACAGCCACGACTGGAACGAATCCTTCTACGTCCTCGACGGCGAAATCAACTTTCTCTGCGACGGTCGCGCCCACGCCTGTCATCCTGGAACGCTCGTGCATGTACCGCGCGGAACGGTGCACGGCTTTCAGTACGGCAAGGGTGGTGGCCGGATGCTTGAGATCACCGGGCAGAACGCCTTGGCCGCCCAAATGTTCACCGCCGTCGACCATGAGATCCCGGTGGGCCCGCCCGATATGCCGAAGCTGTTGGCCGTTCTCGATCGCCACGGCGTCACTGTCGCAGCCTGAACGGCACACAAGGCCGCGTCCAGCGTCGTCCGGTCCAGGCTGTCGCGTTCGATCTCGTATGGCAGGTGTGCAGCGGTTCAGGTCTTTCCCAACCGCTCTGAGTGCTGACGCCGTGAGGCCGGCTCCGGTCATCAAGGTGACGCGTCGCGAGACCGTATGAACGTGAGCCGGGATCCTATCGCTCGAGGAAAGTTGCCAGGTCGCTTGTGAACTTGAACGGATTCTTGAACGCGAGGAAATGATCACCCTGCTCCGCGCCGGAATAGACGTGCAATTCCGACCCAGGGATGACCGAGTTCAGCCACTTCTGCGCAGACAACGAATCGCTGTACTCGCCCGTGAAGATGGCCGTGGGGACGTTGACCTTGTGACGGACTACGTCACGCCAATCATTGGTGGCGTGGTCGAAGAGCACTAGGCTCATGAACCTCATGTCGTTCCTGACGAAKTCACGCGCAAAACTCTCCGAGTTGACGAAGGCGGGTGAGTCGGTCAACTGATAGCGTTCGAACGCCTTCGACCCCACGTAGAGCGAGTTGGTCGGTGCCTGTCCGGTGAATGCGGCAATCATGCGCTCGGGCGAACTGGTGATCCCGCCAGCATCCTGGCGCTCCTGTTCAGACCAGTCAGCATGGCTGTAAATCGAGAGTGGCTCGTCGATGAACACCGCTTTGCGGATGCTGCGCGTGCCGTAGAGGTCGATGTAGCCCCAAAGGACCGAAGCGCCCATGGACCAGCCGCAAAAGTCGGCCGACTTCAACCCGAGATGGTCCATGAAATCTCTGAGGTCCGCGCTGAACCGTGAGATGCGATTGCCATAGTCCACTTTCTGCGAGAGCCCTTGGTTGCGAGGATCAAGCACATAGACGTGGTACCGCTTGCTCAGCAGGTACATCACATTGACGTATTCCGCGCCGTTGGCAGTCCATCCGGGGATGAAGATCAGCGGCTTGCCCTGACCCGCCTCCCAGTACGCGAGCTTGACGCCATCGTTGGTCTGGAAACTGTTGATCTGCAGGCCCTGGAAGTCTGAGAGCTTCGCAGGCAAGCCTTCGACCTCGTGAGGGAAGGTGTAGTCCTTCCCCAGCACCTTCAATGCGGGCTCAGCCATGGCATGCCCCAAACCAAGAAGAAGGAGGAAGGTGACGACGATGCGCGAAAGAGCGTGTTTCATACATGTTGTCCGGACTCATCATCCAGGAGATGGATCAGTCGGTGCCTGCTTCCGGCGCCTTGCCGAAAAGCTTGCCTGCACCCGCCCAGTCGGAGGCCTTCACATCTTCGAAGATCACGTAGATGTAGTTCGGGTCGGTCGCGGTGTGACGGACGATGCTTTCCGTGATTTCCGCAGCGACTTTTTCCTTTTGCCGATGGTCCTTGCCTTCGAACCAGCTCACACGAACGACGGGCATGCAATGCTCCTCAAGAATGGATGGAAGCCGCCTATGCTAATGAAGAAATAGGATTGATAATCACGTGATTCATACACTCTAAGTAGAAATGAATTCCACATTGAAGGAGCGTGATCCATTGTCCGGGGTGGCGGTGTTCGTGGCAGCGGCACGTGCCGGCACATTCACCGAGGCGGCCGACCGGCTGGGCCTGACGAAGTCGGCGGTGGGCAAGACCATTGCCCGGCTGGAGGACCGACTCGGCTTCAAGTTGTTCCATCGGACCACGCGCCTCACCAAACTCACACCGGATGGCGAGGCGTACCTCGCCGCATGCGTTGCGGCCATTGAGGAAATCACCGCGGCACAGGCCGCTCTGTCGTCCCACAATCAGATCCTGAGCGGACGCTTGCACATCGACATGCCGGTGGCCTTCGGCCGGCGGGTGCTGTTGCCCGTGCTCATCGAGATCACCCGTCCGCACCCAGACTTGAGTTTGACCCTCACCTTCACCGACGCCACCAGCGACCTGCTGCAGGATGGTGTCGATCTGGCGATCCGCTTCGGCGCACTGCCGGACAGCAGCGAACTGGTGGCGCGGCGTCTGGTGACGCAGCAGCGTGTGATCTGCGCCTCACCAGCCTATCTGCGTGCGCACGGCGAGCCGCACTCGCTGACCGACGTACGCAGTCATCGTTGCATCGTGGGCTCGCCGAAAGGACCGCCCCAGGTCTGGTTCGTGAGCGACGGCGGCACGCAGAGGCGATTCACTCCGCCGGCTACGCATCGCTTGAGCGATGGCGAGGCCATGGTCGAAGCCGCAGTCGGCGGACTCGGGCTCGCCCAATTGCCCATCTCGCTGCTGCGGGAGCCGTTGGCCAAGGGGCTGTTGAAGCCCGTGCTGCAAGCGTATTCGCCCGTCGGCGTCGACATTCATGCGGTGTGGCCGCAACAGGCGCACCTGAGCCCGCGCGTACGCTACGTGGTCGACCAGCTCATCGGGTATGCGGCCAAGGGGCGGCTGGACTGACCCACCACGCGCCGGATGATCTCAAGACGACCAGGAGGTTGAGATCGATGTCCTTGAGTTCCACCGCGGCCTCACATTCACAAAATCAATTTGAACTATTGGCCACATTCTATTGAACGATGTGCCCGGAATCTCGATGATTGCCGTACCGCGATACGACACGCAGGTCGTCCCACACGACCGCACAGGAGACAAACATGGACGACACATCGACAGTGTTCCCGCAAAAGATCCACTGGGAAGGCAAAGGCACGAGCCGCGTTCCCTTCATGGCCTACACCGAGGCCGACCAGCATCGGCGCGAGCTGGAGCGGCTGTTCTACAAGGGCCACTGGTGCTACGTCGGCCTCGAGGCRGAAATCCCCGAGGTCGGCGACTTCAAGCGCACGGTGGTCGGCGAGCGCTCGGTCATCATGGTCCGCGATGCCGAAGATTCCATCAGCGTGGTCGAGAACGTGTGCGCGCACCGGGGCATGCAGTTCTGCCGGGAGCGCCATGGCAATCGAAAGGCCGAAGGATTCACCTGCCCCTACCACCAGTGGAACTACACGCTCACCGGCGACCTGCAGGGGGTGCCCTTTCGCCGCGGCGTCAAGCAGGATGGCAAGGTCAATGGCGGGATGCCGCCGGACTTCAAGCCCGCCGACCATGGCCTCAACAAGCTGAAGGTCGCAACGCGCGGCGGCGTGGTGTTTGCGTCGTTCGACGCCGACGTCGAATCGCTCGAAGACTTCATGGGGCCGGAGATCCTGCGCTATTTCGATCGCCTGTTCAACGGCCGGAAGCTGACGATCCTCGGCTACAACCGCCAGCGCATCCCCGGCAACTGGAAGCTGATGCAGGAGAACATCAAGGACCCCTACCACCCGGGGCTGCTGCACACCTGGTTCGTGACCTTCGGGCTCTGGCGCGCAGACAACAAGTCCGAACTGCGAATGGACCGGCATCACCGCCATGCCGCGATGATCTCGACCCGCGGCGCGAGCGGCAAGGCGGACCAGGTGACCCAGGTCTCCAGCTTCAAGGAGAGCATGCAGCTCAATGACGACCGATTCCTCGACATCGTGCCCGAGCCCTGGTGGGGCGGCCCGACGGCGGTCATGATGACGCTGTTCCCCAGCGTGATCTTCCAGCAGCAGGTCAACAGCGTCTCGACGCGGCACATCCAGCCCAGTGGCCCGGGCGCGTTCGATTTCGTCTGGACGCACTTCGGCTTCGAGGACGACGATGCCGCGATGACGCAGCGCCGCCTGCGCCAGGCCAATCTCTTCGGGCCAGCGGGGTTCGTGTCAGCCGATGACGGCGAAGTCATCGAGCTGTCTCAAAAGGGCTTCGAGCAGAAGCCTTTCCATCGCACGCTCGCCGAGCTCGGTGGGCGTGAAGTCGGCGACACCGACCACATGGTCACGGAGACGCTGATCCGGGGAATGTACGAGTACTGGCGCAAGGTCATGGAGGCTTGAGATGAACTTCCAGGACTACTTTGAACTGAATCAGCTGTACGCCAGCTACGCCAGCGCAGTCAGCTCCGGGCAGTGGGAGCTGTGGCCCGAATTCTTCACGGACGAATGCAGCTACCGGCTGCAGCCGCGCGAGAACTACGAGCGCGGCTTTCCCCTCGCCACGCTGTCGTTCGAGAGCAAGGGCATGCTGAAGGACCGCGTGTACGGCATTCGCGAGACGCTGTTCCACGACCCCTACTACCAGCGCCACGTCGTTGGCGCGCCGGTGGTCCTGAAGGCCGACGCGGATCGCTTCGAGTGCGAGGCCAACTACGCGGTGTTCCGCACCAAGCTCTCCGAGCTGTCGTCGGTCTTCAGCGTCGGCCGCTACATCGACACCGTCGTGCGCACCGAACAAGGACTGAAGTTCGCGTCGCGGCAGGTCATCTATGACAGCGAAATGATCCCCAACTCCATCATCTATCCGCTCTGAGGACAGTCATGAACGAATCCCAATGGACCGATGCCGCCCCTCTGGACGATGTGCCCGCGGACGATGTCATCGGCATGATCGTCGACGGACGCGACATCGCGCTCTACAACGTCGAGGGGCAGATCTACGCGACGGACAACATCTGCACGCATGGCCATGCCCGCTTGTGCGAGGGTTTTCTCGAGGGCCATGAAATCGAGTGTCCCTTGCACCAGGGCAAGTTCGACGTGCGCAACGGAGCGCCCCATTGCGCGCCCGTGACCGAGGCGATTCGCTCGTACCCGGTGAAGATCGAGGCGGGCCGCGTGTTTCTCTCGCTCGGCTGATCGTCTTCATGAGCACCGAGACGATCGTCATCGTGGGTGGCGGCCAGGCGGGTGGCTGGGCTGCACAGACCTTGCGCGCCGAGGGCTTCGGAGGCCGGATCGTCCTGATCGGCGACGAAGCGCACCGGCCCTACGAGCGCCCTCCGCTGTCCAAGGCGGTGCTTTCGGGCGCCTCGAGCTCGGACACGACCTACCTGCAGAAGCCGGAGGCCTTCGAGGCCCTGAAGGTCGACTGGCGCCCGAACGTCAGTGCGACCGCCATCGACACGAAGTCCAGGCAGCTTCGACTCACGCACGGGGAGTCCGTCAGCTACGACAAGCTGATCCTTTGCACCGGAGGGCGGGCCCGTCGCCTGAGTATCCCTGGCGCGGAACTTCCCGGCGTCTTCACTCTGCGCAGCATCAAGGACTCGGAGCTTCTCGGCGCCGCGCTGGCCACCGGCAAGCGGCTGCTGGTCATCGGAGGCGGCTGGATCGGCCTCGAGGTTGCTGCGACGGCCAGGAAGAAGGGGCTGGAGGTGACCGTCGTGGAGGCCATGAATCGGCTGTGCGAGCGTACCGTTCCGCCGGACATCTCCGCCTACCTGCAGCGTCTTCACACATCGCACGGCGTCCGGGTCGAGCTCGGGGCCAGCGTCGATCGCCTGGCGCAGACGGCACACGGAAGCTTGAGGGCCACGCTGGGAGACGGGCGCGAGATCGAATGCGATGCCGTGCTCGTCGGCGTGGGCCTGATCGCCAACGACGAACTCGCCCGCGAGGCCGGCCTGGATTGCGATGGCGGCGTCTGCGTCGATTCGCAGTGCCGCTCATCGAATCCCGACATCTTCGCCGCCGGCGACGTGGCCGTCTGGCATTGCGAATGGGCGGGACGCCGGATGCGGCTGGAATCCTGGCAGAACGCGCAAGAGCAAGGCATTGCCGCCGCACGCGCTGCGCTTGGCACTACGGTGAACCACCAGCCCCTGCCCTGGTTCTGGTCGGATCAGTTCGACGTCAATCTCCAGATCTATGGCATGCCGACGCCGGCCCACCAGGTCGTGGTGCGGGGAAATCAGGACGCCAATACTTTCGTGATGTTCTTCCTGGACGGCGACAAGGTCGTGGCGGCACTGGGCCCGAATGCCGCGCGCGACCTGCGCTTTGCGCGCCGGCTGATCGAACGCCGCACCACTGTCGATCCAGTGCAACTCGCCGACCTCCAGGTGCCCCTCGCCAAGCTCTAGCCCCGCCGATCCGGCAACGGATTCCCACTCATTCTCCTGGAAGCATCATGACCACCACCTACCTTTGGACCCCTCCCGTCATCCCGTCGCTGCCGGTGCGCGGCAAGGCCGAGCGCCTTCCCGTCAACCGCCTTTTCTTCGTTGGCCGCAACTATCACGCGCATGCGGTCGAGATGGGACGCCCGGTCGACAAGTCGGCCGAAGTCCCCTTCTACTTCACGAAGAGCCCGTCGACCCTGGTGGAGTCCGGCGCGACCGTGGCCTACCCGCCCGAGACCCAGAACTACCACCACGAGATGGAACTGGTAGTGGTCATCGGGGCGCCGGGCTTCCGCGTCAAACGTGACGACGCATCCAAGTTCATCTACGGCTATGCCTGCGGCCTGGACATGACGCGCCGCGACCTGCAACTGGTCGCGCGCGACAAGGGCCGGCCGTGGGACCTCGGCAAGGATGTGGAGCAATCGTCCGTCGTGTCCGAGATCGTGCCGATGCCGGGCAAGGTGCTCGAGACCGGCGCGCTGACGCTGAGCGTCAACGGCCAGCCACGCCAGACCTCCGACCTCGACAAGCTGATCTGGAACATCCCGGAGCTCATCGAGGACCTGTCGAAGTTCTACCACCTCCAGCCGGGCGACCTGATCTTCACGGGCACCCCCGAAGGTGTGGGCCCCTTGCAACCTGGCGACCGCATCGACGGCAGCGTCGCCGGCGTCGGAGAGATCGTGCTCAACATCGGCCCGGCCGAATAAGCATTCGATTGCCGGCCCTCTCGAACAACAAGGCAGGCAGCAGGCGACGTCACGCCGCGGCGCTGCCCCACGAAGGAGTCTCCCATGACTGTCGACACCGCCCCTTCTCCCGTTCGCCTCAAGGCCGTCGCCGGTCCCGGCCAGCCCGACCCGAGCCCGGCGCTGGAAGCGCTCTATCGCGGCTTCGAAGCCGAGCTCCTCGTGCCGCTCTGGACCGAGATCGGCGACCTGATGCCGAAGCATCCGCGCAGCAAGGCGACGGCGCACCTCTGGCGCTGGGATCGCCTGCTGGAGCTCGCCGGCGAAGCGGGGCGCATCGTGCCGGTGGGCCGCGGCGGCGAACGGCGTGCGATCGCGCTGGCCAATCCCGGGCTGGGTGGCCGTCCCTTCGCAACGCCGACCCTGTGGGCCGCCATCCAGTATCTGATGCCGGGCGAGAACGCGCCCGAGCACCGGCATACACAGCACGCGTTCCGGTTCGTCGTCGAAGGCGAAGGCGTCTGGACGGTGGTCAACGGAGACGCCGTGCGCATGTCTCGCGGCGACTTCCTGCCGCAGGCCGGCTGGAACTGGCATTCCCATCACAACGCCGCGACCGCGCCCATGGCCTGGATCGACGGACTCGACATTCCGTTCTCGTACCTCACGGAATCCCAGTTCTTCGAGTTCGGACGCGAGCGCGTGGCGAGCGCCGAGATGGGCACGCCCGATCGGTCGCGCTCCGAACGCCTGTGGGGGCATCCTGGGCTGCGCCCCCTGTCGCAGCCCGAGTCGCCAAGTGCCACGCCGCTTCTGGCCTACCGTTGGGTGGATACCGATCGGGCGCTCGCCGATCAGCTCGCGCTCGAGGCAGAGGGCCACGCCGGCACCGTGAGCCCCGGCCATGCCGCGGTGCGCTTCACGAATCCGAGCACCGGCCGCGACGTGCTGCCAACGATCCGGGCGGAAATGCATCGCATCCAGTCCGGCGCCAGCACGGTGAAGCGTCAGGAGGTCGGCTCCTCGGTGTTCCAGGTGTTCGAGGGCAGCGGCAAGGTGAAGGTCGGTGAGCGCGAGTGGTCGGTGAAGCGCGGAGACATGTTCGTCGTGCCGTCGTGGGCGCCCTTCAGCGCGCAGTGCGACCCGGGCCATGCCTGCCTCGACCTTTTCCGGTTCAGCGATTCCCCGATCTTCGAGGCGCTGAACGCCCACCGCACGACCGCGATCGACGGCGAGTAGTCGTGCCCCCGGCGTGCCGGCAGGCCGGGATAGTCCGGGTAGTCACCGGCCGGCCGTGACCGGAAACTCACCGAACGCTGGGAGAGATCGACCTTTGCGCTCGCAATCCACTTCGCCGGACCTGCCTGACTTCTTCAACACCCGAAGCGAGCGGATAGCGCTGGCGCGTCAGCGCTATTTCGAAGAGGGGCTCTTGCCGTCGGGGATCGTCAGCGACGCTGTCTACGAGTCCTGGGCGCGATGCCAGCGGCTGCATTCGGGGCCCGCGCAGAAGGTGGCGTTCGAGCCTGTGTCCACCAGCCGCGCGCACCTCGCGCTGCAACGCAATCGCGACCTCGTGCAAGCCTGGCAGCAGGAGCTGCCCCATCTGCAGACGGTGCTGGGGACGACGTCCTGCGCCGCCATGCTCACCGACGCGACGGGGGTTCTCGTGGGCGCCACCTGCGTGGGACGTTCGCACGAGCAGATCATGCCCATCGCGACCCGCACAGGCGTCAACCTGTGCGAAGAGGCCGTGGGCACCACGGCACCTGGCGTGGCCGCGCGCACCGGAAAAGCCGTCTCGGTCGACGGTGCCGAGCACTTCTTCGACGCGGTCAAGGCCATGCACTGTGCCGCGGCGCCGATCTACAACACGCAAGGGCGGCTGGCGGGTGTGCTGGACATCTCGAGCGAATCGATCCCCTTCAACTTCGACGCCGCGGCCGTCGTGGGGGCGTACGCGGCAGCGATCGAGAATCGTCTCTTCGTCACCCAGTCCAGCGAACACCTGGTGATCCGGTTCCAGATCGACGGCAGCCTGCTCGATTCCAATTTCGTCGCCCTGGCGGGCATCGATTCCACGGGGCGGCTGGCCTGGATGAACGGGACAGCCTCCCGGCTCCTGGGCCTTCCGCCGGGCGTACGGCAGACGGCCACGACCTCGGCCGAGGCGACATTCGGAAGCTCGCTCACGCATCTCGCCTCCCTGCCAAGGTCCGGGGCCGGACTGCTTCACCTCGCGAATGGCCTGATGGTGTGGGCACGTTGCGAAATGAGGGCGCCGGACGGTCATCGCGACTTCGTCCGAGGCGCCGGAGGGGCGCTCGAGCGGACCGGCGAATCGGCGCCATCCGACGTCTGCGCCCTGCTCGATCCGTGCCCACCGGCGACCGACCCCGAAGGTTGTGCCGACGCCGAGGAGGTGGCAGCCCGGAGTTCGCTGACGCGCATCGAACTACCGTCCGCCGAGATTCCGATCAAGCTGAAGGATCGCGGCAAGGACCTGATCGAACGGACGCTGGAGAGCTGCGGCGGCAATGTGTCCAAGGCCGCCGAGCTCCTCGGCGTCTCGCGCGGATTGATCTATCGGCGGCTCCGCAGCGGCGAGYGCTCCGCTCACTAGCACTGTTCCAAAACGGAACAGAACGCTCGCCGGGTTTTCCCGATGTTCCTCGCGCCGCAGGCGGCGTCTTACCTTCCACGCTTCGCTGTCGATCGCTCGGCGCTGCGTCGTGTCGGCGGCGAAACGAGTGACCGTTTTTCTCCAATCCGAAGGTGGACCACGCCATGCGACTTCCTCACCCTACCCACAACGAGACCCTCGACGACAGCTTGCTGGATCGACTCGAACGCGCCCTGATCGCCGGACGGCTGGACCGGCGCGGCTTCCTCAAGGCCGCCGCGGCAGCCGGATTCGCCGGCACCGCCCTGCACGCCCTGGCGGACGAACTCGACGCCGCACGGGCCAACCAGGATGAGCGTTCCGCGAAGCTCCTCCCCGCCTACGACTACATCGTCGTCGGCTCGGGCAGTGGCGGCTCGGCGCTCGTCGGCCGTCTCGCCGCGAAAACCAGTGCCAACATCCTCCTGATCGAAGCGGGCGACTGGGACACCGCACCCTCGGTCATGGATCCGCGTCTGTGGTTCACGAACCTGGGCACCGAACGCGACTGGCAAGACGCCGCCGTGCCCTCGCCAAGCACCAACAACCGTGCGATCTCCGAGACCATGGGCAAGGTGGTCGGCGGCGGCAGCAGCATCAATGCGACCATCTGGGCGCGCCCGTTCAAGAACGACCTCGACCACTGGGCCCAGGAGAGCGGCGATGCTTCCTGGGGCTACGCGCACGGCCTCGACATCTACCGGCGCATGGAGAATTGGCAAGGCAAGCCTGACCCGAAGTATCGCGGCAAGGGCGGGCCCGTCTGGGTTCAGAACGCCTACGATCCGCCGCCGGTCGCACTGGGCATGCTGGCCGCCTGCCGCGCCCTGGGCATGCCGGTTCTCGACGACCTCAACGGAGCGCGCGAGGTGGGCGGTGGCGGCTTCGCGCTGATGAACCAGATCATCCGTGATGGGCGCCGCCAGAGCATGGCACGCTCCTACCTCTATCCGGTGCTGGCACGCAAGAACGTCACCGTGCTGGTCAAGTCGCATGTCGACCGGCTCACCTTCTCCGGCACGCGTGCGACCGGCGTCGAACTCCGGCGCGGCGACGGCGCGCCCGTGCGCATCCAGGCCAGGTCGGAAGTCATCCTCTGCTCGGGCGGCATCAACACGCCCAAGCTGCTCATGCTCAGCGGCATCGGGGATCAGGCCCAGCTGCGCACGCATGGCATCAAGACCGTCGTGCATTCCCCCGAGGTGGGCCAGAACTTCCACGATCACCTGCTGCATGGCGGCTGCATCTGGGAGCCCAAGGAACACGTTCCGCACCGCAACAGCGCCGCGAACGTCTCGGGCTTCATCAAGAGCCAGCCCGACCTGCAGACCCCGAACATCAACCTGGTCCAGATCGAGCTGCCCTATGCCAGCGACGTCATTGCCAAGCAGTTCTCGCCGCCGCCCACCAGTTGGGCGCTGTGCGCGGGCCTGGTCGCGCCCAAGAGCCGCGGCGAGATCAGGCTTCGTTCGGCCAACCCGGCCGATCGTCCGATCGTCGACGCGCGCTTCCTCAGTCATCCCGACGACGTCAAGGCGCTGGCCTACGGCATCGAGGTGAGCCGCGAGATCGGCAACTCGGCAGCGATGAAAGACTTCGTGAAGCGCGAGGTGGCACCTGGCCAGAAGTTGACGGGCCAGGCGATGGACGACTTCGTGCGCAACGGCGCCACGACCTACTTCCACCAGGTCGGCACCTGCCGCATGGGCAAGGATGCCCAGGCCGTGGTCGACGCCAAGCTGCGCGTCAACGGCGTGCAGAACCTGCGGATCGCCGACAGCTCGATCATGCCGCGCATTCCTGCGGTAGCCACCATGGCCACCTGCGCGCTGATCGGTGAACGAATGGCCGAAATCATGAAGCCCGGGGCTTGAACCATTCGGCTCGAAGCGTCGCTTCTCCAGACAACACCCCTCTGCTCATTCAAGGACCCAACATGGAAACACAACTTCTCATCGACAACGAAATGCGCGCCGCGAATGGCGGGGCAACTTTCGAGCGCCGCCATCCCTCCAGCGGCGACGTCGTCACGCGCGCCGCCGCAGGAACGGTGGAAGACGCGATCGCGGCGGCCGCCTCCGCGGGTGCCGCGTTTCAGACGTGGCGGCACAGCTCGCCCTCGGAACGCCGCCGCATCCTGCTCAAGGCTGCCGACGCGCTCGAGGCCAAGACTCCTGCCTTCATCGAGGCCATGGCCGCCGAAGTGGGCGCCGCTGCCCTCTGGGCCGGTTTCAACGTGCATCTCGCCGCCACCGCATTCCGCGAAGCTGCATCCATGACGACCCAGATCCAGGGCGAGACGATCCCGACGGACAAGGCCGGGGCGATCTCGATGACCGTGCGCCAGCCAGTCGGCGTGATCCTGAGCATCGTTCCATGGAACGGGCCGGTCGTCCTCGCTGCCCGCGCCATTGCCTATCCGCTGATGTGCGGCAACACCGTGGTGTTCCGCGCCTCCGAGGCCAGCCCGCGCACCCACATGCTGGTTGCGGAGGCACTGGTCGAGGCAGGTCTTCCGGCCGGCGTGCTCAACTTCCTGACCAATTCGCCGCAAGACGCACCGGAAGTCATCGACGCGCTCATCGCTCACAAGGCCGTGCGCCGCGTGAACTTCACGGGCTCGACCCGGGTCGGACGCATCATCGCCCAGAAGGCCGCGGTCCACCTGAAGCGTTGCCTGCTCGAACTCGGCGGAAAGTCGCCGCTGGTGGTGTTGAAGGATGCCGACATCGACGATGCGGTCAAGGCGGCCGTGTTCGGCTCCTTCCTCTACCAAGGGCAGATCTGCATGTCGACCGAGCGCATCGTTGTCGACGAATCAGTCGCCGACGAATTCGTCACCAAGTTCGCGGCGCGTGCGCAGGATCTCCCTGCAGGCGACCCGATGAAGAATCCGCAGTGCGTGATCGGACCGATGGTGTCGAAGGAGTCCGGCCCGCGACTCAATGCGCTGATCGACGATGCTGTTGCCAAGGGCGCCAAGCTCGCCTGCGGCGGTCACGCCGCCGGTGCCACGATGCCGGCGACGATCGTCGACCACGTGACGCGGGACATGAAGATCTTCGATGAGGAAACCTTCGGCCCCGTGACCACGATCGTGCGGGTGAAAGGAGATCAGGAAGCCGTCGCGGTTGCCAACGACACGGCGTACGGCCTGTCCGCCGGCGTGTTCTGCAAGGACGTCATGCGTGCCTTGAACGTGGCGCTGCAGATCGACACCGGCGCCTGCCACGTGAACGGTGCGACGGTCCAGAACGAGGCACAGGCGCCCTATGGCGGCACCAAGGACAGCGGCTATGGTCGCTTCGATGGGCGGGCGGTCATCGACGAATTCACTGAACTGAAGTGGATCACGATCGAACCTGCCGGCCAACAGTACCCTGTCTAGCAGTGCAATAAGGTCCGACGACGTGCCTCGTCGGACCTGTCTCAAGCCACCTGCAAGCGATTCGCAAGCGCAGACCCGCTATTCGCGAAATCTATGCGTTGTATTCACCGTATTCTATTGGTTTATGTCTCTCGGGGCGCAATGATTGCGTCACCCCGACCCACGAACAGGCGCCACGCGAGCAGCCTTCAACGGAGACAGACATGAATCGGTCCGCCCCTATCCAGCCGCCTGCATTTCAGCGCAGGCCGCGCTGACATCGACGCTCCCCTGCATCTCGCACGGCACCAAGCCAAAGCTCAGCAAGCGTTCCTTGAGCAGATGAACGCATGCAGTGCCGGGATGCAGGCGAATTCCAGCGTCTCTGGCCGCCCTGCTGAGGCGGCCCCTGCGCGTCGCGCAAGTTTGCAATCCAGTTCCACCGGACCGCCCCGATTCCGATCCCAAGATTTCTCACACCCAACCTTAGCGAGACGACACATGACCCATCGCCCTTACGTCCACCGGACCGCCTTCGCAGCCGCCCTCGCCTGTGCATTCGCCGGCCAAGCCGCCACCGCTGCCACGATCGGCATCATGGCACCGTTGTCCGGTCCGATTGCTGTCGTAGGTCAAGATCAGGTCGATGGGTTCATGCTCGCGGTCGAACAACTGGGCGGCAAGCTGGGCGGTCAACCTGCAACCGTGCTCAAGGAGGATGACCAGCTCAAGCCCGAGATCGGCGGCCAGATCGTGCGCAAGTTCATCGACAAGGACAAGGTCGACGCCATCGTCGGCCTGAGCTTCTCCAACGTCATGATGGCCAGTCTGCCGCGCATCGCCGAATCGGGCACCGTCGCGATTGCGACCAATGCCGGCCCCTCCCCCGTGGCCGGCGCGGGCTGCAAGCCGAACGTGTTCTCCACCGCCTGGCAAAACGACGGCGCCGCCGAGGCGATGGGCAAGTATGCGCAGGACAAGGGCGTGAAGAAGGTCTACCTGATGGCGCCCAACTACCAGGCCGGCAAGGACATGCTGACCGGCTTCAAGCGCTACTTCAAGGGTCAGATCGTCGAAGAGGTCTACACCCAGGTCAATCAACCGGACTACTCCGCCGAGCTCGCCCAGCTGCAAGCCGCGAAGCCCGACGCCGTCTTCGTGTTCTACCCGGGCGGCATGGGCGTGAACTTCATCAAGCAGATGGCCCAGGCCGGACTGATGTCCAAGGTGACGCTCTACTCGGTCTTCACCGTCGACGGCACCACCTTGCCCGCCCTGCGTGACGCGGCGGTCGGCAGCATCAGCGGCGCCATGTGGGATGCGGCGCTGGACACACCCGAGAACAAGAAGTTCGTCGCCGATTTCGAAGCCAAGTACAAGCGTACGCCCAGCGAGTACGCCGCGACGGCCTACGACGCCGCGAACATCCTGAACATCGCGCTTGCCAAGGCGAAGCCGGGCGACAGCAAATCCCTGGCCGCCGCGGTCAAGGCTGCGGGAAGCGAAGTGAAGTCGGTGCGCGGCCCCTTCGCCTTCAACAACAACAACCTGCCGGTGCAGAACTACTACGCCTTCGAGACCGTCAAGGCAGGCGCCAACGTCACCGGCAAGCTGCTGGCCACGCCACTGCCCAAGCAGGTGGATGCGTACCACGCGCAGTGCGCATTGAAGTAATCCCATGAGCAGCACGGTTGTTCTCGCGCAGCTTCTGAACGGGCTCCAATACGGCGTCCTGCTGTTCCTGCTGGCGGCGGGCCTGACGCTGGTGTTCGGCATCATGAGCTTCGTCAACCTGGCGCACGGGTCGCTCTACATGATGGGGGCCTACTTCGCAGCCAGCGCATTCCAGTACACCGGGTCCTTCGGCCTGGCCGTCCTGGCCGCCATGGGTGGGTCGCTGCTACTCGGTCTTGCACTGGAATTCGTCGCGGTAGCGCGGCTCTACCGACGGGATCACCTGGACCACGTGCTCGCCACGTTCGGACTCGTTTTGTTCTTCAACGAACTCGTACGCATCATCTGGGGGTCGCAGCCCGTGTTTCTCCAGGTGCCGGACTTCCTGGGAGGCGCGATCGACATCGGCGATTTCAGCTATCCGGCCTACCGCTTCGCGATCATCGTCGTCGGCCTCGTCGTCGCCATGGGCTCCTGGCTGCTGATCAACAAGACCCGGGTTGGCATGCTGATTCGCGCCGGTGCGGTCAATCCCGCGATGGTGGCCGCGCTCGGCGTCAACATCCGCCTGCTCAACGCGATGCTGTTCGCGGTCGGCGCCATGCTGGCTGGCCTTGCAGGCGCTATGGCGGGCCCCATCCTTTCGGTGCAATCCGGCATGGGCGAGTCCGTCCTCATCACGACGCTGGTGGTCATCGTGATCGGTGGCATCGGATCAGTCACCGGGGCCTTCTACGCCGCGCTGATCGTCGGCATCGTCGACACCCTCGGTCGCGTGTTTCTGCCCCTCTTGCTGCGGCAGATGACCGAGCGTTCCTTCGCAGACGCTGCGGGCCCCGCGCTGGCCTCAATGCTCGTCTACCTGTTGATGGCGGTGGTCCTGGCCTGGCGGCCGCAGGGCCTCTTCCCGGCCAAGAAGTAAATCATGACTGCCTCACTCGCTCGTCCCAGCCACTGGGTTCCGCTGCTCGTCCTGATCATGTTGGCCGGAGTCCCGTTCGTGGCCCAGGCCACGGATCAGACCTTCTACATCGCCTTCTTTGCCCGCATCATCATCTACGCGATCGCGGCATGTGCGCTCAACATCGCGCTGGGATACGGCGGCCTCGTGAGCTTCGGCCACTCGCTGTTCCTCGGGATCGGAGGCTATGCCGTCGGGCTCGCGTCGTTCTACGGCGTTGGCAACGGCTGGATCCACCTGTTGCTTTGCCTGGGCGCCTGCGGCTTCGTCGCCTTCGTGACCGGCATCATCAGCCTTCGCACCAGCGGCATCGCCTTCATCATGATCACGCTCGCATTCGCACAGATGGGCTATTTCCTGTTCGTCAGCCTCAAGGCCTATGGCGGCGACGATGGGCTGTCGATCGCCCTGGGCAGCCGGTTCGGCCCCTTGGACCTCGCATCCGCCACCACGGTCTACATCGTGGCGTTTCTCGTGCTCATTTTGTCGATCTGGTGGCTCGCCCGACTGCGCGTCGCACCGTTCGGCATTGTGATTCGCGGCGCCAAGCAGAACGCGCGGCGCGTGAGCGCAGCCGGCATTCCCGTCGTGCGCTACCAGCTGCTGGCCTATGTGCTGTCTGGCATGCTCTGCGGTGTTGCGGGACTCTTGCTTGCCAACCTCAACGCCTTCGCGTCGCCGAGCACGCTCGCGTGGTCGGTGTCGGGAGAACTGATCGTGATCGTAGTGATCGGCGGGCTCGGAACGGTTTTCGGACCGCTCATGGGCGCGCTCGTCTTTCTCGGTCTCGAGGAAGTGCTCAAGGGATGGACCGATCATTGGATGGTGATCTTCGGGCCGCTGATCGTGCTGGTCGCGCTGCTGGGCAAGCGCGGCATCGTCGGCATGCTCGAGCGCTTCGACGCTCGTGATGCGGGTCGCTCAGAACCTGAGCCGGCTCTGAGCCAGAGCGCGTCTGTTTCGAACATGCACCCGGATGCGAAAGGAGCCGCATGATGGCCAGTGCTCTTCGTACCGATTCCCTGACCAAACGCTACGGCGCCCTGCTCGTGACCGACGGCGTGTCGCTCGACATCCGCGAAGGCGAACTGCACGCCATCATCGGCCCCAATGGCGCAGGAAAGACCACGCTCATCAACCAGCTTTCGGGCGAACTGGCGCCAGACAGCGGCAACGTTTGGTTCGATGGCGTGGACGTTTCATCGCTGCCCATTCACAAACGCGCACAGCGTGGCCTGCTGCGCTCCTATCAGATCACATCGATTTTCGAGGAGTTCAGCGTGCTCGAGAACGCGACCTTCTCCGCGCTCGCCTCCCGTCGTCACGCCTTCGGCTTCTGGCGGCCGATGGCGAACGATCGACAGGCGAGCCAGGCTGCAGAGGAGGCGCTTGCTGCTGCGGGCCTCGGCCATCGCCTCAAGGTGGCTGCTGGCGACCTCGGCTACGGTGAGCGGCGACAACTCGAACTGGCCATGAGCCTGGCCGCCAGCCCCAAGTTCCTGCTCCTCGACGAGCCCATGGCCGGCATGAGCGTGCAGGAATCCACCAGCGTCATCGCCCTGCTCCAGCAATTGAAGCGGCAGTACACGATCCTGCTCGTCGAGCACGACATGGACGCTGTCTTTGCGCTCGCCGACCGCATCAGCGTGCTGGTCTACGGCCGCATCCTGTTCACCGGAACGCCGGACGAGATCCGAAACCACCCCGAGGTGCGCGCGGTCTACCTGGGCGAAGAGGAGGCTGAAGCATGAGCGCGTTTCTTTCCGTCCAGGGACTGCAGGCCTCGTACGGCCATGCACAGGCCTTGTTCGACATTTCCTTCGAGGTCGGCACCGGGGAAGTCGTCACTTTGCTGGGACGCAACGGCATGGGCCGTTCCACCACGGTCAAGTGCCTGTTCGGCATGCTGCCCGTCAAGGCGGGTACCGTCTCGGTGGGCGGCACACGAACGGACGGTATGGCGTCGCATCGGATCGCACGGCATGGCCTGGCCCTCGTGCCTGAAGGTCGACAGGTGTTCCCCAACCTCACCGTGGAGGAAAACCTCGTCGCCACCGCGCGCGACGACCGAAAGCAGAACGGTCGCCGATGGGATCTGGCACGGGTCTACGCTTTCTTCCCGCGCCTCAAGGAACGGCGCAGCAACCTGGGATCGCAACTCTCGGGCGGCGAGCAACAGATGTTGGCGATCGGCCGCGCCCTGATGACCAACCCGCGGCTGCTGGTCCTCGACGAAGCCACCGAGGGGCTTGCACCCTTGATCCGCAACGAAATCTGGCGGTCACTCGCTGAACTGAAACAGGACGGCCTGTCGCAGATTGTGATCGACAAGAACGTCAAGTCCTTGCTGAACCTGGCCGACCGGCACTTCGTCATCGAGAAGGGGCGAGTGGTCTGGCAAGGCAGCTCGTCCGAACTACGCAGCCAACCCGAAATCGTCCATCAGTACATGGGCGTTTGAGACTCGCCTTCAAAGCACAACATGAAACTCTACGACTTCTTCCGCAGCGGAACTTCGCATCGACTGCGGATCGCCTTGAACCTCAAGGGCCTGACCTATGAGCAGGTCGCGATCGACCTGCGCCGCGAGGAGCACCTGGGTGCGGCCTACGGAACGGTCAACGCACAACATCTGGTCCCGGCACTGGACATCGCCGGCACCGTTCTGACCCAGACCCCAGCGATCATCGAATGGCTGGAGGAGCGCTATCCCGCCACGCCGCTCCTTCCCTTCGATTCCCTCGAACGTGCGCATGTTCGCGCTCTGGCAGCGATCATCGGGTGCGATGTCCATCCGATCAACAACCGGCGCATCCTGGAGGCATTGCGGCATGACTTCGGCGCCGACGAGGCGGCGATCAACCGCTGGTGCCAGACCTGGATCGTCGCTGGCTTCGATGCGTATCAGGCCCTCCTGGAGGCGCGCGGTGCCGGCGGCGCCTTCTCTTTTGGGGATCGCCCGACGGTCGCGGACACCTATCTCGTTCCGCAGATCGAAAGTGCCCGACGGTTCAAGGTCGATCTCGAACGCTGGCCGCGCTTGATGGCGATCGATAGCGCGTGTGCCAAACTGGATGCGTTCCAGCGTGCCGTCCCATCGGCCCAGCCGGATGCATCCTGACCGCCGCTGAAGCTTCTGCGGCTGCTCATCTGCCGTAGAGACGCTTTGACGGCAGCACCGCTGCGAGCAGGGCCGTGAACAGGCACGCCATCGCACTCAGTTCCAGCGGTCCGAGCGGCTCTCGCCGCACGATCGCACCGGTGACCATGGCGACCATGGGCACCATGACCGTGGAGAGGCCGGATACGGTCGCCGGCACCTGATTGACGATCGAAAACCACACCACATTGCCCATCGCCATCGGCACGAAGGTGATATACGCGATCACGAGCACCGACGCCATGGATGGCATGAAAGGCTCGCGCGTCCCCAATACCAGCGCAACAACCGACAAGGGAATGGAAGCGATCAGCAGTTGCCAGCCCGAGGAAACCAGGGGCGAGATCGTCAGGCCGGCTCTGCCCAGGATCAACGTTCCGCAAGCCCATCCCATCCCCGCAGCGATGCCAAGGATGAAGCCGAGCGGTGCTGACGCGTAGCTTTGTCGCGCGGCGATGGCCAGAATCGCCACACCGCAACTCGCCAACGCCACGCTGAAGAAAAGCCGCCTGGTCGGTCGCTCTCCAAATGCGAGCCACGAGAACAAGGTCACCCAGACCGGCATGGTGAAGCCAAGCACCGCCGCCTGGCCGGACGGAATGAGAACCGACGCGTAGGTGCTTCCAATGTTCCAGATCAACAGATAGGCCAACGCGGCGGCGGCGAGGTAAACGCGTTGGGCACGTGGAACCTGCAGGGACTGCCCTTGCATCCGGGCAACGACGAGCAGCGATAGCCCTGCCCCAGCCAGGCAAAGGGCGCGGAACGTCCAGACCGAAACCTCCCGCACCGCCAGCGGGAACAACACCCAGTTGGTGCCCCAAAGCAAGGTCAGCGCAACGATCAGAGGAACGACATTCGAGAGCGAGCCGGACGCTGTCAAGCTTTGCTTCATGTCACCGCTTCGCGATTCATCTGCGCGGCTCGCGCGCAGGCTCGGAGGGGGGCCTCACGCACCCACAACGGTGAAATGCTCTACGAACGGGGGCTGGGCAAAGAAAGGACCGATGATGGCCCGCCAGGCATCGTAGGCAGGCGAAGTGCGGAAGCCCACGGTGTGATCTTCCAAGGTTTCCCAGTGAATCAGCAGAATGAACCGTTCGGGCGTCTCGATGCTCCGACGCACTTCGTATGTCCGAAAGCCCTTGGCCTTGGAAAGCACCGTCTCCAGTCCGTGGTGGGCGGCCTTTTCGAAGTCGGTCTGTCGACCGGGGTGAATGCGGATGTCGGCGACTTCCAGAATCATGGGGGCTTCCTTGTGCTCAGTGAATATGGCTGCCGCCATTGACGTCCAGGGTTGCCCCGGTCACGTAGGCAGATAGATCCGATGCGAGAAAGAGGCATGCACCTGCAATTTCACGCGGCTTCGCGGCGCGCCGCAACGGAATGCCCGATACGATCTCCTGGAACTTCGCTTCGGACATGCCATCCACCATGCCAGTCTCCGTCATCGACGGACAAATCGTGTTGGCGCGGATTCCCATCGGACCGAACTCGCGGGCGATGCTGCGCGTCAGGCTCAAGACGCCRCCTTTGGACGCCGCGTAGTGCGAGCTGCCGACCAGCCCCCCTCCACGCTGCGCTGCGACGGAAGCTACGTTGACGATGACGCCGCTCTTGCGATCGGCGAAGACCCGCAGGGCACTCTGGCAGAGGTGAAAGGCGCCTTTGAGATTGACGTTGATCATCAGGTCGAGCTCTTTGCCTCCGATCTCGAGCATCGGATGCGATTGCACGACGGCGGCGGAATTGATCATGCAGTCCATCGTGCCGTGCAACGCCAGCACATCCTGCATGAGGCGCTCGCAGTCTGCGGCACTGCTGATGTCGCAGCGCATGCCGTGTATCGAGGCACTGCGTTGAAGTCGCTGCTCGATCGACCCCTTGATGTCGGCCAGCACCTTGTCGTCCATCGACAGGTCGACCACCACCACCTTGGCGCCGTGTTCGGCAAAAAGCTCCGCCGTGGCGTAACCGATACCGCGCAGCGATGCGGCGCCCGCGATCACACACACCTTGTCCTGAAGCAGCATAGAGTTCTCGTTCATGGGTAGGTGGCCGCGGACGCATCGTCCAACGGCATTTCGTTCAGAATCCAGTCGACCGCCGAACTTTGGCGGGGCGACCAAGCCAGTTCCCGACGCGCGCGCTTGCCCCGGACCCGGCTGTTGCTGCCGAGCGAGAAGTAGGCCTTCGATCGGCCCCAGCGCTCGGCCGCTGTCTCGGGATCCAGGCATTCCACCGCGCCGAGCCCGAGGCGACGAGCCAAAGCCTCGCCCAACTCTCGAAAGGATGCTTCGCCTTGTTCCGCGAAGTAGAAGGCCCCCGCGGGCGCATGATTCAGCGCCCGGACGTAGAGGTCGACCACATCGTCGACGTGCACGTTCGACCAGACGTTCAAGCCCTGTCCCACGATCTGTACGACGCCTTGGCTCACGGCGTTGGCGGCAAGGAAAGGAATCTGGACGCTGTTGCGATTCATGCCATGGCCGACGCCGTAGATGAGGCTGGGGCAGATCACCACAGACCGAACCCCTCTCTGCGCGGCGTCAAGGATGGACAAGTCGATCTCCCGGCGCGGCTGCTTGTCCGGCGCCACGACGAGCGTGGAGTCCTCGTCGAAGATCACCTCCGATCGGCGGCTACCGCGCGCGTCGTCGCCCACGACGCTGGAGCCACTGGTGTGCAGCAACGGCTTCGACGAGTGCTCGAGTCCCGCGATCAAGGCGCGCACCGCATCGACGTGATCGGAACTCGCTGTGTTGATGACCCCATCGGCCAAGCGCGCCTGGCTGGTCAGCAGTGCGCCGTCGTCGAGGCTGCCAATGACCGGCTCGATGCCACGCTGTTCCAGCTGTTTCGCGCTTTCCGGTGATCGCACCAAGCCGCGAACCCGATGGCCCTCCAGGAGGAGTCTCGCCGCGATCGATCCGCCGATGAAGCCGGTCGCACCTGTCAGAAAAATTGTCTTCATAGCACCTACTTGATAAAACCTGTGGACAGCCATGGCACGGCCGCAACGATCACCGTTCCGATCAGAAGGGCCAGCATGTAGCCCATGATGGGCCTCATGCCGGCGCTCGGGCTCACGCGGGCGATGGCGCAGGCAGCGTAGTAGCCCACTCCGAACGGCGGCGCGAACAGCCCGATGCCCATGGCCAGCACGACGACCATCGAATAGTGGACGTCGTGCACCCCAAACTGCTTTGCAATCGGAAAGAGCAGCGGGCCGAACACCACGATCGCCGGGATGCCCTCGAGGACGCTTCCCAAGACGACGAACGCCAGGATGGAGATCGCAAGGAAGCCCGCCGTCCCACCGGGCATCTGCGTCATGGCCTCGGCCAGTTGCCGAGAGAAGCCGGATTGCGTCAGCGCCCAAGCCATGCCGGTCGCGGTTCCGATGATGAGCAGGATGGCCCCCGACAAGGCGGCGGTTTCCACCAACGCGGGCCAGAGCGACCTGAGGTCGAGTTGCCGGTAGACGAACAGGCCGGCGACCAGCGCGTAGGCAATGCCGATCGTCGAGACCTCGGTCGCCGTGGCCACGCCTTCCACGACCGCCGCCCGGATGATGAACGGCAGCGCGAGGGCCGGCAGGGCGACAAGCAGGGCGCGGCCGACCTCCTTCCACGTGGCACGAACGACCTTCGTCACGTCGACCTTCCGAACGCGCCACCAGACCACGAAACACAGCAGCACCGCGAGGACCAGGGCGGGCATCAGTCCTCCCGAGAACAGCGCGGCGATGGAGATGCCCGTGACCGATCCGATCGTGATCAGCACGATGCTCGGCGGGATGGTTTCCGTCTGCGCGCCGGTCGCCGCCAGCAGCGCCACCATCTCTCCGTCCTTTTCGCCGCGCTTGCGCATCTCGGGGAACAGAACAGGCGCGAGCGCCGCCATGTCCGCCGCCTTCGATCCCGAGATGCCCGAGACCAGGTACATGCCGCCGACCAGCACATAGGAGAGGCCGCCCCGGACGTGTCCCAGCAGCGACGCAAGAAACTGCACCATGGCTTTGGCCATGCCGCTGAGTTCGAGCACCACGCCGAGGAAGATGAACAATGGAACGGCCAGCAGCACCAGGTGCGACATGCCCTCATCCATCCGGCCGACGATCACATTCACCGGCTTGCCGGTGGTGAGCGCGAGGTATCCGAACGTGGCGAGACCGAAAGCGAAGGCGATCGGCACACCCGACAGGACCAGGAATCCGACGATGATGACGAAGAAGATCAGCAGGTTGAAATTGCCGAGGTTCGCAAAGAGCGGGCTCATGAAATAGAGCGCCAATCCCGCCCCCGCCACCAGGGCGACAGCGACCAGCAGCCGCCGCAGGTCCGTGACGGTGGCCAGCTTGAGCAAGGCCGCCACGCACATCAACGCCACGCCGCATGGCAATGCGGCGGCCCGCCAGGAGTTCGAAATGCCGAGCGACGGCGTCGTGACGATCGCTTCCTCGCTGGCGAAATCGTAGGCCGGGTGCAGGATCAGAAGCAGGAAGGCGCCTGCCGCGACCACCGCAAACAGGTCGAGGAACGCGCGCAACTGCGGCGAGGCCTTGTCGACCAAGGCCGTCATGCGCATGTGCGACGAGCGCCGGAAGGCGATCACGGCGCCCAGCATCGCCAGCCACAGGAAAAGCATGGATGCCAGTTCGTCGGACCAGTCCAGGGGACGGTGGAACACATAACGGCTCACGACGCCCGAGAACAGGACCAAGATCTCCACGGCCACCAGCAAGGCGGCGGGAACCTCGGTCACCAGGGCGAGGGCGCGGTCCGCCTGGGCCACCGCCCGATACCAGACGCTGTCCGGACGAAGGGGGGCAGAGCCTGGCGGCGCATGCCCGGCGGTGATGATCGGGTCCACGGATTCGTCTCCTGTTCGATGTAGTCATCCGGCCCTGGTGAGGCAAGCCTCCAGGCCGATCGGCCCGGGCTCTCCGGAGCCCGGGACCTTCCAGCGCGACTCCCCGTGGAATCGCAGCCGGGTCGCGTTCAGACCAGCTTGCCGCTGTACTTTTCCAGCAGGGCCCAAGGCTCAGGCCCGAACTTCTTCTGCCAGTCGGCGTAGTAGCCGGCCTTTTGCAGAACCTCGCGGAACGGCTTGGCGTCGACCGCGTTGAACTGCATGCCGGACGCCTTGAACTTGGCTTCCAAGGTGGTGTTCAACGCTGCATGCGCTTCGCGCTGCTTCACCGCGTTGGCGTCCAGGATGCGGGTGGCGAGCTGCCGCAGATCTTCGGGCAACGCATTCCAGTTTTTCTTGTTGCCGACCAGCGTGAAGCAGTCCCAGACGTGAGAGGTATAGGAAAGGTACTTCTGCACTTCGTAGAGCTTGTTCGACTCCACCAGGGGCAGCGCGTTTTCCTGGCCATCCACCACCTTGGTCTGCAGCGCGGTATAGAGTTCTCCGACCGGGATGCTGGCCGGCGACGCCTCTAGTCCCTTGAACACGGAAGTCAGAATGGGGCTGACCGGTACGCGAATCTTCATGCCGACGATGTCCTTCGGCGAAACGATCGGCTTGGAGGAGTTCGTGACCTGGCGAAAGCCATGATCGAACACCTTGCCCACGGGGACCAGGTTGACCTTGTCGAAAGACGAGCGAATGTGCGCACCGAGGTCGCCGTCCATGGCTTTCCAGACGGTCGCGTAGTCGGGGAACGCGAAGGCCACGAGGTTGATCGAGGCAACCGGCACCAGGTTGCCCCAGATGCTGTTCGCCGTGCAGACGAAGTCGATGGCTCCGGACCGCACCTGCGAAACCGTATCGGTGTCGCTGCCCAATTGCCCATTCGGATAGACCTCGATGTTGAGGCGACCACTCGACTCGCGCAGGATCTCCGCGCACGCCGTCTTCAGCGCCGCCGTCGTCGGATGGCTTTCCGGAATGGAAATCGCGATCTTCAGATTGAACTTGCCGGAGGCCTGGGCCAGTACGACGCCCGGAACCAGCGTGGTTGCGGCCACGGAGGCCAGCTGCTTCAGGACTTGACGGCGCCCGGTGGGCTGCGTGCAGAGTTGGGACGGCGCGAAAGAGGTTCTTGTTGTCACGGAGTGTCTCCTGTTGATTTAGGGATCTGTTCTCTTAGCTGAACACGTTGGGCTGGTGGACTTCGATCACGTTGCCATCCGGGTCCTGCAAGAACACTTGGTGCCAGCCCGCAATCGCCCAGCGACCGTAGTCCGAATAGCGGATGCCGAGTTCGTCGCACTTGCGCATGAAGCCCTTGATGTCGTCGGTGCGGAAGCAGAAGTGGCCGCGCGCCATCGGATTCACGATCTGCTTCATCTTGAAGCCGGTGTCGAGGTCGCGCTCGGCCCAGTGGAACTCGATGTCGCCGTCGGTGAGGAAGTCGACCTTGCCGTTGTAGCCGGAGGTTGCGCTCTCGGCGTTGACACGCGAGTGCTCTTCGTCGCGGATCGTGCCGAGATCGAAGAGCGTTTGATAGAACTTGGTGAGCCTGGGCAAGCTGTCTGTGCACAGGTTCATATGGTGGAACTTGAAGTTCATCTTGGATCCTTTGAGTGTCGTAAGGGCGCTGGCAACTCGCTGCCGGGACCGAGGAACTCCGGCGCGGCTTGCGCTTCTCGAACAGCGAACGCGGCCGCTGTCGAAGCACGGACGCAACGATACGAAACTTCATTAGTGAAGTCAATGATGCATAGGTGAAAACACCTAGGAAGCTTATTTGCCTCTTTCCCTTAGATTCCCCTACCCGTAAACTTCACAGGTGCATTGCACAATGCATATAAGAATCGTTGTCTAGCGAAAGCACGGATTGGCAACGGAGTCGTTTATGGGCACGAAAGACGAGGGCAAGTTGACTGAAACTGGGGACACCATCACGCGTGAAGAGTGCTGCAGCGTGGCTGCGGTTCGTCGGGTCGCGGCCATGCTCGATCTCGAACCCGACGGATTTCGTGCTGGCGAGCCGTTGCCGCGCGGCTGGCATTTCATCCTGCTCGGCGCCGACACGAAGAGGTCCAACCTGCGGTCGGATGGCTTTCCAGGACTGGGCGTTCCCATGCCGGACCTCGGGCTTCCGCGACTCATGCTCGGCGCACGTACGGTCGCCTTCCATGACGACATTTCGATCGGGTCGAACTTGACGCGAACGAGTTCGATCCAGAGCCTGCGTCAGAAAGAGACCGCATCGGGCGCCATGGCCATCGTGACGATCGGCCATGCATTGACGCTGCTCGGGCAGGCTGCCCCTTCGGTCACCGAAACCCAGACCTATCTGCTGCTTCCGGCGGCAAAGGCCATCTCCGCGGCAGCCGAGCCTTCGCCACCGGTCGCGGCAGAACGCTCGAGACTGGCGGTGCCCGACGAAACGCTGCTCTTTCAGTATTCAGCGCTGGGCTTCAACTCCCACAGGATCCACGTCGACCGGGCGCATGCCCGCGATGTGGAAGGCTTTCCGGATCTTGTCGTCAACGGTGGACTTGCGACGCTGCTCCTGACCGAGTTCCTCCGCCTGGACCTCGGGCTCACGCCCTCTGCGATCCGGGTGCGCCATATAGCGCCCCTGTACTGCGGCCGTCCGATGACGCTGGCGGCGARCAAAGACGGCAGCGCGTGGCGCATCAATGCGTTCGATGACAAGAACACTGCCGCGATCGACATGGAGGTAGACATTCAATGAGCTTCGAACCTTTGAAGGGCATCACCGTCCTGGACCTGACGAGCGTCGTGGTCGGCCCCGTCTGCACGTGGCGATTGGGCCAGTACGGTGCCGACGTCATCAAGGTGGAAAGTCCGGAAGGGGATCTCATGCGAGGCCTCGGCGGCCAGTCGCCTACGGGCCAGCACTCCGGCACCTACCTTCACCTCAACCGAGGCAAGAGAAATATCTGCCTCGACCTCAAGGAGGCCGGGGCCAAGGACGTCATGCGCCGCATGGTGGCCAAAGCCGATGTGATCGTTGCGAACATGCGTCCGCAGGCCCTGGCGCGGCTCGGGCTCGACGCCGACACCATCCGCACCGAGTATCCGGAGAAGATCTATTGCCTGATCACGGGCTATGGGACCGACGGCCCCTACGCGGGCCAGCCGACCTACGACAGCGTCGTCCAGGGAGCCACGGGCATGGCGGGCCTCACGCTCGCACGCGACGGCACGCCGACGTACGTGCCGATGCTGATCTGCGATCACGTCGCCGGCGAGATCGCCGCAGGGTCAGTACTGGCCGCCGTCGTACAGCGCACCACGACCGGAAAGGGATGCAGCATCGAGGTTCCCATGTTCGAGACCATGGCGGCATTCGTGCTCCAGGAGCATCTGGCACAACAGAGTTTCGATCCGCCTGTCGGCCCACCCGGCGACCAGCGATTGTTGAGCCCTCACAACAAGCCGGTGAAGACCTCAGACGGCTGGATCTCGTTCACCGTCAACACGGACGCCCAAGTCCGCGCTTTTCTCAAGGTGACGGATCGGCACGAGCTCGTCGATGATCCTCGGTTCGACAGCGTCGCCGCACGAGCACGCAATGTGGGCCAATGGTTCGAGATCCGCGGAGCCGCGCTGACGAACAGGACTACCCACGAATGGCTCGAGTTGCTCAAGGCCGCAGACATCGCGGTACAGCCCTGCCATACGCTGGAAACGCTTCAGCATGACCCTCACCTGAAGGCGGTGAGTCTGATCCGCTACGAAGCGCATCCGACGGAAGGCCGAACCGCTGCGATCCGCTCGACCATCCGGATCGACCAGGCGTACGCACCGTTGCGGGAGCCGTCGAGTCCACGAGGCGCGCAAACCCGCGAGGTGCTCGAAGAGCTTGGCTATTCAGGCAAGGAGATCGATGCACTTGTGGCCAAGGCCGCTCGGACCTGGACGGCTGAGCCCCTCTAGTTCGGTAGACACCCTCACTCTTCTCCCGTATCGGTCCGGCGTCCGGCTCCTCTTCGCCATGCAGGAGGGGGGTGGGGGCGCGCCTTTCATCTGCGGACGGCGGGGTGCTGCGCGCCTCTGACCTTGGCTGGCACGCACTACGCCGACCCGAGCGCCCTGCCCGCGCGCACAGGCAGTCGCGTCGACCGATCTGGCGTTTGCCAACCCGTCGCGCCGCCTGCCGATGCGACACATCGACTGTCTCAAGGTGTCGCAGCGACGTTGTCCGATCGCCGCTAAGTTGTTGATTTTGCTAGATGTTGCCTCGGGCATGGCACGTGCAGTTGCTCAGTGCCAAGCGACAAACAACCCGGAGACAACCTGCCATGACCTCTCGTCCGATCTGCACCGAAGCCCCTCATGCCTCTGACGTCGCGACCGCGTTTCGCGACGCCATGCGTCGCGTGGCGTCATCTGTCACCCTCATCACCACGCGCGATGCGGAAGGCTCACCCCATGGGATGGCCGCCTCGGCGGTGATCCCCGTTTCGATGGACCCGCCCGCGATCCTGGTTGCGATCAATCGAAGCTCCGGCCTGCATCCGGCGCTGTCCACGCATGGGCGATTCTGTGTGAATCTGCTGGCAGGAGCTCACCATGGCCTGCTGGGTGCGTTCGCCCAGAGTTCGAGGCGGTCCGAGCGCTTCGCTGCTGGCGATTGGCAAGACGGCTGCGACTCGCTGCCTTTCCTCGCGTCCGCACCCGCTGCCGTTTCCTGCGAAGTCGAGMAGCGCCTCGACTACGCGACCCACACCTTGTTCATCGGTCGTGTGACGGACGTCAGGCTGGCCGGCGAAGACTGCGACCCGCTGGTCTGGTTCAACGGCTGCGGTGCGGCGGTGTCCGGCCGCAGTGATCCCATCCAAGACAAGGTCACGGCTTGACCGTGTTCTTGGGCCACCGCGCGGCGCTCGTCGCGCATTCTTCAAGCAGCAAAGGAGACTTCATGAAACTCGGATTGTTCGGCATGCCTCTGCATCCGCCCTCACGCCCCATGTCGGAGACCTTCAAGGAAAACACCGACAAGATCCTGTATGCAGACGAGATCGGCTTCGACGAGGTCTGGCTCGGAGAGCACATGTCCTGCACCACCGAACCGATTTCGTCACCGCTGATCTTTCTGGCATCGGTGATCCACCAGACGAAGCGCATTCGATTCGGAACGGGTGTCATCGCATTGCCCAACCATCATCCAGCGGTCGTCGCCGCCGAGGTGGCGCAATTCGACCATATGAGCCAGGGCCGACTGCTGTTCGGAATCGGCCCGGGTGGACTGGCGAGCGACATGGAGCTGTTCGAAGTCATGGACGGCGCCTACCGTACGGAGCGCATGATGGAGTCCATCGATACGATCCTGAAGATCTGGTCTCAGGATCCTCCCTATGACATCCAGGGCAAGCACTGGAAGATCTCGTTGAAGGACATGGTCATTCCGGAGCTTGGCGTCGGCTTCATGCCGAAGCCGTTTCAGAAGCCGCATCCCGAGATCTCGATGACGGCCATGTCGCCATTCTCGGACAGCGTGAAGACCGCGGCCGCACGCGGCTTCGGCGCGATGAGCGCCAACTTTTGCCCGGAGTATGTGATTGCGAGCCACTGGAAAAAGTACGTCGAAGGATGCGAGCTTGCCGGCCGGAAAGCCACCGGGCACGACTGGCGGGTGGCCCGCAACATCATCATCGCTGCGAGCGACACCGAGGCGCGTGACAGGGTGATGGATCCGAGCGGCAGCAACTACTACTACTTCGACTACCTGTGGCGCGTCCTCAAATCGGTGAACTACACCGCCGTCATGAAGAACGACCCCAAGCAGCCCGACGAAGCGGTCACGGTGGAGCAGTTGATCGACAGCATGGTGATCTATGGATCGCCCGGCACCGTTGCCGACAAGCTTGTGAGCTTCCGTGAACGGACGGGGCCGTTCCATGGCTTGATGATGGCTTCGATGGACGGCGCCGGCCACAATCGTGAATGGGAATGGGAAACCATGCGCAGGCTCGCCCTTGAGGTGATGCCCATGGTGCGCAAGGCGACGTCGACCCACTGAAGAGCTCGCTCGCCAACGTGACAGCAAGGGGCCATGGATGCAGAATGGTTCGAGAAGGGCCGGCCCCAGGCCCCTTGCAGGAGACATGGCATCGTGGACCAAGCATCCTCCTCGAGCGCTCTGCGCCCGACATCTACGCCCCTACCGGATGCGCTGCTTGATGGCAACAGCGTCGCTGCATCGAGAGAGCGATGCCTTGCTGTCCATCGCCTCAGTCCGGAACGGGTGGAGCGCCCTTGCGTGTTGACCGCGGTGGAGATCCAGGACCATCGCGAGCCGATCTCGGATCTGCTGGCCCTTTCTCAAGGCGAGGTTCAACGCCTGTTCGAGCTGCTCGCCGAGCAAGACTACGTCGTGATGCTCACCGACCCCGCAGGGGTCGCGCTCGGCTTTCGGTCGACAGAGCTGATTCTCGACGCCTGCAGCAGCGCGGGTGTGCTGCCTGGCTCCATCTGGTCGGAGGAGAGCCAGGGCACGAACGGAGTGGCTCTGTGCATTCGCGAGCAGCGCGCGCTTTCGGTCGTGATGCACGATCACTTCGCCTCGAGCCTGGCAGGCGTCAGTTGTACAGTCGCTCCTGTCTTTGGCGCCGCCGGCCAACTCGCGGGTGTGTTGAACGTCACCACGTTGCGCCCGTCCGATCGGGCCGCCCAGGCCGTGGTACGGCAAGTGGTCGCGGCCTCGGCGCGTCGCATCGAAAACCTCTTCTTTGATCGTCGCAATGCGGGCAACACGATACTGCGCCTGTCGCGACACGGAGACTTCTGCGATGGCGCCTCGGAGTCACGCATCGCACTCGACCCCAGGGGCAGAATCCTCGATGCGACGCCCCCGGCACATCGGATCCTCGTGCCGACCGGGGAGCCACTGATCGGGCTGCCGCTCGCGGAAGTTGAAGGCATGGATCGTTGGGTCAAGGCCGTGGACTTTGGCGATGCCGCGTTTCAGCTGGCGAAGGGCAAACACTACATTCGACTCGAGCAGCCCAGGCAAAGATCCCGCCATCAGAGTTCAACTCCGATGCCAGAGGCTGCCGCCATGGATTCGGAGCAGCCTTCGGTAGATGAAATCGTCGGCGACGATCCGGTCGTGCGCGACGCCATGCTTGTTGCCAGGAGGCTGATCGCTCACCGCGTCCCGGTATTCTTGCAAGGCGAGACCGGAACCGGCAAGAGTGCATTGGCCAAGGCGCTTCACGTCGATGCAGGAGGAAATCCCGAGAAGTTCGTCGGGGTGAACTGTGCTGCGATCACAGCCGAACTGATCGAAAGCGAACTCTTTGGATACAGGCCGGGCGCCTTCACCGGCGCTTCCCGGCAGGGATCACGCGGCAGGCTGCTGGAGGCCGACGGAGGAACGCTCTTCCTGGACGAGATCGGGGACATGCCGCTCGCTCTGCAGACACGACTGCTGCAAGTCTTGTCGGACGGCGAGTTCACGCCCGTCGGCGCAACCCGCCCGGTACAGGTGCGCTTCGCGCTCGTTGCGGCCAGTCTTCATGATGTTGCGCAACAGGTCCGGGAAGGCCGCTTCAGGGAAGACCTCTATTTCAGGCTCGCCGGCGCGACGGTGCACCTGCCCGCCCTGCGTCACCGCGACGACCGGCAGCTCCTGATCGAGCGTGCGGTGGCTGCCGCGGCGCGGCGAGTCGGACGGCGAACCCCTGTCGTGGAGGCAGCGGCGATGCGCGCATTGATGGAGCACGAGTGGCCTGGCAATCTTCGCGAACTCCATCACGCTGTCAGGTTTGCCGTTGCCATGGATGTCGACGGCGAGGTCACCCTGGCGGACCTGCCTCCCCCCTTCGGCAAGAAGAGCATGACGATGGGATGCCCGCCGGGTGACAGGCGAAGATCGATCGAACAGGCCCTTGGACGGTGCAACTGGAACGTCTCCGAAGCCGCCCACTCGCTTGGGATTTCCCGCGCTACGCTGCACCGGCAACTTCGCGAGTTGGGAATCCAGCGGCCCGTCTGAGGCTGCACCCCTTCTCGGCCGCCTGAACTCTCCGCGTGGAGATGCCTCAAATTTCACTGATGCAATAAAATATTCATGGGTGTCGTACCATGTTCACGCGGGATCATCACACGCCCGCGCTCGCTCGCGACGTCAGCGAGGTTCACAAAGATTTGAGGCTTGAAATGAAAGACGATCTGAGGGCCGCCGAACCGGAGGGCAGGAGCTATTCCGCTCCAGCGCTGGAAAAGGGGCTCGACATCCTGGAGATCTTGTGTGCCAGCGACAAACCGATGTCACAGAAGGAGATCGCGCAGGTCATGGGCCGCAGCGTCGGCGAGATCTACCGAATGCTCGCCTGCCTGATCAGTCGCAACTATGTCGCCCCGGTCGATGAAAGCTACTACAGCATCACGACGAAGCTGTTCGAGCTGTCCCACATCAATCCGCCCACTCATCGGCTGCTGATGGAGGCGACGCCCATCATGCAACGGCTGGCCAGTGAGCTCGACCAATCTTGCCATCTCACCGTCTACGGGCAGGGCAAGCAGATCGTCATCTGCAAGGCGGATACGCCCAGCGGCATGGGGTTCGCGGTGCGGGTGGGGGCTGAACTCGATGTGCTGATCTCCGCTTCGGGCCGCGTGCTGCTTGCCTTCCAGGACCAGGAGACTCGGCGGTTGCGGATCGAGGAGTCGCTGCAGCGTCGTCCCGAACAATCCGATCCGCAAATCGAGAGCATCCTGGATTCGGTGCGCGTGAGCGGGTTCGAGTCGATCCCGAGCGTCCAGGTGCGAGGTCTCTACGCGGTGAGCTTCCCTATTCTTGACACTCAGGGCCGTTCCATTGCGGCTTTGACGGTTCCCTATGCCGAACGCATCGATCAACAGCAGCGCAAGTCCATACCGGAGGTACAAGAAGCGCTGGGCGCAGCGGCGCGGACGCTGTCGGCCAGGGTCGGCGGAAATTTCATCGGGCTGAAGGTTCCGCAGAGCATCGTTGACTCAGGCGCTGCTCCGGCTGGCCCGGCGGCAACCATGGCGCGCGGCGTCCGATAGTGAGTACTTGATGCAGGCCCGTGTTGCGGTCATGCTGGCGCTGCGCGAGCAACGCTTCCCGAGCATTGCGGAAGCAACGCTGGCTTGCGGCTTCTCCAGCCACTCGCACATGACGGAGGTCTTGCGGCGTCTCTTGGGAACCACGCCGAGCGAGCTGCGGCAAAGATCGGCCTCTTGAGTTCGGCTGACGTCGCGCGGCTGCAAGCTGCAGCGTTCACTCGCTCGGCGGCCAACACCCAGCCTTGAACGCCCTAGACGGGACCCAGCCGTGCGGCCAAGCTTGCGAGAAGCACGGGATGGGGCTCATGGCCCACATGCGGCGCGATGTCGACCATGATCTTGGTTCCCAACTGAAGGAGTCGGGCCTGCGCCGCCTGCGCCAACGACGAGGGCATCACCGGATCGGCGCTGCCGTGCAGCAGATGAATGACCGCCTGCGACTTGTACTCCGGCAGGCTGGCAAATCGGCCTGCAAAGGATACGACTCGAAATGCAGGCGGTCGCTCGAGCTTGGTCGACTCAAGCGCCATGATGGCGCCTTGCGAGAAGCCTGCGATCCACGTGCGCTCCGCATCGACGCCAGCAACGTCCTGCCAGTGGCGCACGGTCGCCAGGAAGGCGGGCATCGCTGCATCCACGCGCGCCTGACGATTTTCCTCGGTCACATTCCGCACCGAAAACCACTGCAGGCCGCTGGAGATGTCGGAAGGCTCCGGAGAAGCGACGCTGACCACGAAGGCAGCGCCATCCCGGCTGGCGAACCAGCGTGCAATACCCAGCATGGACTGTGGATTGGAGCCGACGCCGTGCATTAGCAGCATGAGACACGCCGCTTGGCCCTGCGGCTGCTGGACGACAATGGATGTGGATGTCATGTCTGTGCCCTCGATTAGTATGGGATCAGGCAAGGCCTGTCGCGGGAAGCTCGCCGAAGACATAGCCTTCCATCGAGAGCACGCCATAGGTAACGCCGCCTTCGATGACCTCGACGGATTCGCCCACACCGCTGGCGCCGGCAGCTATCAGCAACGGCAAAAAGTGCTCGTCGGAGGGGTGAGCGCGGCGGCTGTGCGGCGCACCACGAAAATCGATCAGCGCGGCCTCGTCGTGCGCAAGGGTGGCGTGGCGCGCCCATTGCACGAACTCGCGCACGTAGTCCTCGGGCGCCTCGGTCTCCGACTGCCGAAACTCGTACAGGTTGTGGGTCAGGCTGCCCGAAGCCACGATCAGCACGCCGTGGTCGCGCAACGGCGCCAGCGCGCGACCCAGCGCCCACGCGTCGGCCGGGCGCAGTTCGATCGGGAGCGACAGTTGCAGCACAGGCAGCGGCGCATCGGGCAGCATGTGCAACAGCGGCACCCAGGCGCCGTGGTCGAGCCCCTGCTCGTCCACCAGGTGCGCGGGTAGCCCGGACTGCGCCAGCAGCGCCGCCACCTCCCGCGCCACCGCCGGCTCGCCGGCCACGGGGTACTGCAGCGCGTACAGCGGCGCCGGGAAGCCGCCGAAGTCGTGAATGGTCTCGGGCCGAGCGCTGGCACTGATGCGCAGGCCGCGCGTGCGCCAGTGCGGCGAGACCACGAGGACGGCCCTCAGCCCGGACAGCGCGAGCACGCGCCTGCCGATGTCGTGCAGCAAGGGGCCGGCCCGGCCGGGTTCCAGTGCGAAGGTGGGCGCGCCGTGCGAGACGAATATGGCAGGAGTTTTCATGGGAGCATTCCTTGGTGCTGGCAGACCCGCGCCGCATGGCACGGGGATCTGCTTTTCGGACTCAGGCGCGGTGGATCCAGGTCGGCGCGATCTGCGTGCCTTGCCCGGCGCCATAGGCGAAATAAATGTTGAGGCCGGCCACGGGCTCCAGGTAGCGTGCGTTCTTCAACCCGCCCGCATCCACGGCCTGGAACCCGATGCTTTCGACCAGTGCACGCGCGGTCTGCTTGGCGCGCTCGTCGTCGCCGGCATAGAAAACAGGCACGGTCTGGCCGTTCGCGAAGGCTGGGCCCTCGGCCAGCACCTGCGCCAGCACCGTGTTGAAGGCCTTGACCACCAGCGCGCCAGGCAGCGCCTTGGCGATCTCTTCGGCGGCGGAGGTCTCGAAGCCCAAGGTCAGGCCCATGTAGTCAGCGGTCAGCGGATTCGTGATGTCGATCACGATGCGGCCTTCGAGCGAGCCAAGGGCTTTCAAGGCCGGCACGGCGTCGGCGTAGCCGGTGGCGACGATGACGACCTGCGAGTCGCCCAATGCGTCGGCCGGTGTTGCGGCCGTGACACCCGGATGGGCGGCGGCCAGCGCCTGAGCCTTGGCCAGGTCGCGCCCGGTGACGCGGACCTTGTGACCTGCGGCGCTGAGCTGCTTGACGAAGCCCGCGCCCATGTTGCCGGCGCCGACGAGTGTGATGTGCATGATGGAAGTCCTTCTGGGGATGGGGTTGTGGTTGAGCCGTGGCGTACTGCTGGCTTGGGTGAAGACTTTATTAAGATAAGAGCTCGAGATAAACAGCCATTCACGGCACACATTGTTTTGCCGTTCGAGACTATGGACATCCTCCAAGCCATGAAGACCTTCACCGCCGTGGTCGACGCCGGCAGCTTCGTCGGGGCCATGGAGGCGACGCAGTTGTCCAAGCCCGCCGTGTCGCGGCATGTCACCGAGCTCGAGGCGCACCTGGGCGCTCGCCTGCTGCAGCGCACGACGCGTCGCCTGTCGCTCACCAGCGAAGGTCAGACCTACTACCAGCGCTGCAAGGAGGTCTTGCTGGCGGTTCAAGAGGCCGAGGCCGAGGTGGGGTCCAGCACCGGCCAGGCGATGGGGCGCCTTCGCATCGGTGCGCCGCAGACCTTCGGGGCGCTGCACTTGGCCGCGCTCTGGGGGCGCTTCGCGGCCGAGAACCCGCAGGTGACCCTGGACATCGTGTTGTCGGACCGCGTGGTCGATCTGGTCGAGGAAGGCTACGACCTGGTGGTGCGCATCGCGCGGCTGTCCGACTCCAATCTGGTCAGCCGCGCGCTTGCCAAGACGCGCATGGTGCTGTGCGCGTCACCCCGATACCTCGCGCTGCACGGCACGCCCACGCAGCCGCAAGAGCTCGCACAGCACGACGTGGTCTCCTACGCCTACTGGTCATCCGGCGATGTGTGGAGCTTCCAGGGTCCCAGGGGCGAAGTGACGGTGCGTACGCGCTCGCGCATCAACGCCAACAACGGCGACACCTGCCGAGCCGCGGCGCTGGCGCACCAGGGCATCATCCTGCAGCCCGATTTCCTGGTGCACGAAGACCTGCGCAAGGGCACGCTCGTCGAACTGATGCCCGAGTTTCGTGCCGCCGAGCTGGGCATCTTCGCCGTCTATCCCACGCGCAAGCAGCTGCCGTTGAAGGTACGGCGACTGGTGGACTTCCTCGTTGAAGCGTTGCAGGCACCAGCTTGGGCCAAGGCATAGGACGCCATCGATGTATCCCCCAGCTCTACCCAGAGTGGAAAGATCGGGGCGCTATCGACCTGGACTCCTCACTAACATGGACACCCCATTCTTAGAGGAGCACTGCAATGCAGGCGAGCTTTTCGGCAAGGCGCCCGAAGCAGGCAGCGACTGAAACATGACCCAGACAATGAGGGCGGTCGTTATGCACGCGCCGGGCGGGCCTGAGGTGCTAAAGATCGAGCAGCGGCCGGTGCCGCAGCCGCAGCCGGGTCAGGTGCTGATCCGCGTGGAGGCCTTCGGGTTGAATCGATCCGAACTATTTACCCGACAGGGACACTCGCCCGGCGTCGCGTTTCCGCGCGTGCTGGGCATCGAGGCAGTAGGCACGGTGGACGACGCGCCCGGCAAGGAATTCCAACGCGGCCAGACCGTCGCCACGGTCATGGGCGGCATGGGTCGGAAGTTCGACGGCGGCTATGCCGAATACACCCTGGTGCCCGCGAGCCAAGTCCAGGCGTTCAGCACGTCGCTGTCGTGGGCGAAGCTGGGCGCGTTGCCCGAGATGCTCCAGACCGCCTGGGGAGCGCTCTTCCGCGCGCTGCGGCTGGCCAAGGGCGAGCGCTTGCTGATCCGGGGCGGCACCACGTCGGTAGGCCTCGCCGCCGCCGCGATTGCCAAGGCACAAGGTGCCGAGGTCAGCGCGACCTCGCGCAGCCCGACGGGCGAGGTGATAGTGCGCACGGCCGGCTCGGATCGATTCTTCCTCGACGACGGCGCAATCGCGCAGACGGTTCGCAATCAGTGGGATGGCGGCGCCGACAAGGTGCTCGAACTGGTTGGGACGACGACGCTCGCAGACTCTCTGCATTGCACGCGCGAACCCGGCATCGTGTGCATGGCCGGCATGGTCGGCGACCGCTGGTCGCTACCCGACTTTGCGCCGATGGACATGATCCCCACCGCGGTGTCGCTGACCACGTATTCCGGCGACGTGTCCGATTTCATGGCGACCCCGCTACAGCAACTGATCGACCAGGTGAGTTCAGGCGCCCTTGGCATTGCACCGGGCCGCGTCTTCAACATCGACGACATCGTGGAAGCGCACCGCACGATGGAGACGAACACGGCCGGTGGCAAGATCGTGGTGCTCACGCGTTGACGTGGGGCCCCGCATGGAGAAGTAAATCTTGAGCGAGCATGCCGTGACTGTCCTGATCAGCCGCAACGTCAAGGCCGGCTGCGAAGCGGACTTCGAACGAGTGACGAAGACATTGATGGAAGCCGCAGCCCGCTTTTCGGGCTACTTGGGCGCCCAGTTGGTCCATCCGGGCGAAGACCCCGAAGTCGAGGACGCCATGTATCACGTCGTGCTGGCATTCGACCATCAAACCGACCTCGACGCCTGGCACGATTCGCCAGAGCGCAAACGGGGAATGGCTGCGCTGGCGCCGTTCATTCAGGGCGAGTCCAGTTTTAAACCGATGTCGGGTTTGGGACTGTGGTATCGCACGACGCAACCAAGCCCACCGCGCTGGAAGGTCGCCGTGGTGACGTGGCTGGGTATTTGCCCCACGGTCTACGTGCTGTTCCTGCTGACGGGTGACTTGATGAAGTCGTGGTCGCTGCTGCCGCGCACGGTCCTGCTGACGCTCGCCGTTGTGATGTCGATGACCTGGGTCGTGGCGCCGCAGCTCACCAGGCTTCTTAGGCCGTGGCTGTTTTCCCGTCGATCGTAGCCGTAGGCACTTCATTGGCGAAGCCCCGAATAAAGTGAAGGGCCCGGTCCTGTCCGTCGCGGTTGACCACCGGACAGAGGCTTCGCCGTGTAGACCAGCCGTTCGCGAAGAAGAGTGCCAAGGTCGGGTTTCGGCAACCGCTGTCATTCGGCAGTCAAATTCGAAGGACAGCAGCCAGTCTTGAAGAGCCCTCTAGACGGGARCGACCATATCAGTGTCGTGAGCTAGAAGTTCGCAGACAGGGCAGCAACGGCTGCGTGCGGTCCAGCGCCTGGATTTGGCTTTTCTCATCCACGCACAGCACCATCGCCATCAGCGGTGGGTCCATGTACAGGCCGACGATGTCGCGCACCTTGTCCACGAACATCGGGTCGGTGGAGAGCTTGAAGATTTCCTGGCGATGGGCACCAGTTGGGTCTTGGGTCGTCCACTCATAGCCGCCTCGTCGTGTGACCACAATACACGACAGATTCGCGGGCTCGAAGATAGTTCAACGACCTTCTAACTCAGCACACTGATGCCTGACGTCGTGGCGCTGAACGATACGGAGAACTCCGCCCCCGATCGCTGGTTGCGCACCGAAATGGTCCAGCCGTGCCGATCGGCAATCTGCTTGCAGATCGCAAGCCCCAGTCCAGCGCCCTCATCGCGCCGATGCCGCCCGCGCCAGAAGCGCTTGAACAGTTCGGGCATGTCCTTCTCAGAAATGCCGGGACCATAGTCGCGCACAAGGATCCGCGCTTGACTCACTTTAACGACCACTCGTGATCCGGTCGGCGAATGATGAATGGCATTCTCGATCAAGTTCCGGATGAGGACCTGGGTCGCCCCCGGATCGGCGGCGACCACCGCTGCGCCGGGACACGCCACCTCCATAGTGATCTCCTTCGAGCTTGCCAGTCGAGAAAGCTGTTCGATGGCTGACTGCGCAACTTGCTCGATGTCGACGCGCTCTATTGAGTAGTTCTGTGGCTCACTGGTCTCCGCCAGATGCAAGAGTTGCTGGACATGGCGAGCCATGTGGTCCAGATCCATCAGCAGCAAGGTTCTGTCTGCGGCTCCATCGAGTTCGATCTGCCCTCGCATCAGGGTGATCGGTGTCTTCAGCTCATGCGCCGCAGCTGCCAGAAACTCCTGCTGAACACGAAAGCCCGTCTCCAGTCGTTCGAGGACGACKTTGAACATTCGAACCAGTGGCGCGACTTCCGCGGGTATGCCGCCCACCTCCAGTCGTTGCGTTAGGTTGTTGGGATCGATGCTCGCCGCGGCTTCGCTTACGCGACGAAGTTGATGAATCATTCGGCGCGTGGTTATGAAGACGACCAAGCCAAAGATCGCCAGGGCGATGACCACAGCGGCGCTGGCGCTCTTGCGTGCCACGGATCCAGCGATCGTGAGGATGGCCCGATCGAACCGATCACTGCGCACCATCTGCAGGTAGCTAACGTGGTTTGCAGGGCCCACGGGCAAGGTCAGCACATGAAGTGTCGTCTCGCCCCTGGGCAGCGAGAAGTCGGCGCGAGCGGGGTCGAACACCGCGCCCTCTGGAGCGAGTGCCGATGTTGCAAGGTCCGAACTCAGGAGGACACGACCCTGCTCATMGACCACGCGGTAGAACAGCTCTGTGCGGAGCGCATCGAAGATTTGGGTCAGCTCGGGAGGGAGTTCAGCGGATACTGGCTTGCCGGAGGCGTCGAAACGAAAATCCTTGCTCAGATGCAAGGCGATCTCCCGCTGGCCGATGCGACCCAGGAATGAGGGGTACTGCTCAGTCAGTGCGGCAGCACCGAAGAAGACGAGGGTCACGGTGCCGAGCAAGGCGAAGGTTGCGGCGAACAGCATGCTCGCCGACAGACTGCTATCGGGACGTCGAATTCGCCAGCGCATATCCCAGCCCTCTCATGTTCAGGATCTCGACGGTGGCCCCGATGGCGGCGAGCTTTTTGCGGAGGCGATGCAGGGCGACGTCCAGAGCATTGGGAGTCACTTGCTCGCTCAATCCCCAACCGGCAAGCTCCAATGCCGTGCGCCTGACCGTGCGGCCTTGCGCCTTCACGAGGCACAGCATGATCTGAAGCTCCGCCGGCGCCAGAGAGATCTTTTCGTCGTCGTGCCTCATCGAGGCTTCCGACGCCTGAATCTGCAGCCCGGAATACTCGGGCGCGAGGTCCTCCATTTGAGCCGGGCGGCGCAACAGTGCACGCACGCGCGCGACGAGTTCTTCCATGGAGAACGGCTTCACCAGGTAGTCATCCGCTCCGGCTTCGAGACCCTCGACGCGATCGTTGAGTGCGTCCCGGGCCGTGAGCATGAGGCATGGCGTCGAACTTCCCCGAGCGCGCAGCTGACGTACCAGATCAAGGCCGTCGCCATCGGGCAAACCGCGATCGACAATGAGCGCGGAGTACGAGAGCTGCTCGATCGCAGCCTCCGCATGCGCAATGCAATCGAATGCGTCGAGTTCGATGCCAGTTCCCTCGAACGCCTTGCGGATCAGCGCCGCCAGGCGTTCATGGTCCTCGACAAGTGCGACTCGGTTCACAAAAGCCTCCACAACAGTCTCATCAGAAGCGATACAGATACCCGACGCGGACGCCGGGTGTGGTCGCCTTGTTCACGATCGGGCTGCTCGTGATGCCGGTTCTTCGGCGCATCGCGCCCAGTTCAATGAAGACCCGCTGATGCGGATCGATCAGATAGCCGAAACGCACAGAGGCCTCCGCGTTCAGCGTGGCCTTGCCGAGGTACTCTGGCCTGGCTGCCGTCGCCTCGGCCGCCGTGACTCCGCAGTAGTAATCCACGTATTTCTTGTCCTGCCAAGTCAGCCCGAGGCCAGGGGTCAGTTCGAATCGACTGTTCCAGACGAATGACCGCTCCACACCCAGCTTCAGTTGCTGACCCTTACCGTGACCAGAGACATCGGCAAGCCATTCCGCCTTCAGTTTGGCATACGAGGTCGCCCACGTAG